>NZ_CALLVU010000037.1 GCF_938015485.1 uncultured Lachnoanaerobaculum sp.
TATTATATCCATATCTTCCATTTTGTCAAGCTCCTTTTGCTATGGAAAAGCGTGATTTTATGCAATTTTTGCTAAAATCATGTATAGGTTGATATCCTATATAAATTTATTATAACACGAAAAAGAAAAGTCCGCAAGGAACTTTTGTAACTTTTTTTGTACAAAGAAGAGAGATGGTATCCCCCTTGCCTAAGCGGAACCGGTTAGGCAAAATAGATTAAGCAAAACTTCTACAAAGGCAATTCCGCCACAAGCCATTCACCGCTTTTTTTGTCTTTTTCCATAGTAACTTCGTCTTCACCTTCGTCAGTTTCGCCCTCATAGGAATATGCGATTTTTATCGTGTAAAAAGCGGTTGCGTCCCCCTTAAGCATAAATTTTTCAGGACTAATTGTAATGGAAATTGTATCGGCTATTCCGTAGAACTGCTTATAAGCCTCATTCATTTCGTCGACTAATATCTCATAAAATGTATTATTCACGATCAAATCATGCCAGTCGTCAGTTTGCTTAAAATAGCTGACAAAGAACGCGGCGAGTACAGCCGATGGGTCTTTTCTATCTTTCCAAGAATTACCACTCAAAGGCTTTCCTCCGTAAGTTGCAGTAACCTCTTTTCCATTCCGTACAACGATGAATGATTTTTCAGTGATTAGCGTGTTCTGCGCATACAAAACAGTTACTGTGAAAATCACCGCGGCTAGTCTGATGATGTGTTTCATTATTCCTCCTTAACTATTGATTAATATCTATTTGCATTATCAATTTTTTTCGCCTCGAAGAGGTCAATCTAACTGCCGCCGCTTAACCTGCATTGCCGTAAAGGCAATGGCAGGTTGAAGCGGGTGTTAGATTAATCTTCTTCGATATCTATTATACTATATGTTTATTACCTTATCAATTTCAAACTTGACTTAACATATAATACACCAGTACATATTACAACACTGCTGAAGTTTTCAAAACAATCAGCACTCAAACAAGATATAATCATAAGATGACAGATACCATGTCCTAAAACCTCTCATAGTTTCCTTTTTCATACCTTCCGTCTAAAAAGTTGAAAACGGAACCGTTTCACTCTTGCCTGTTAGGTCAAGCAAAAACAACTTCTTTTATGCCTTTGAGCTTGTCTCTACCGGCAAAATCTTTACCCTTGCTCATTTAGAGCAGTATCTCATCATGTTATTTGCGAGTATATTGTATTGGTCCCAGAGTAAATTTTCCTCCTGCTATGTTTACAGAGTGCGTTGCATTTTGCCCTGTATAATCAACTAAAGCAGTTCCGTTGTGCACTTTTTTGACTGTCATACTAATAGTGCCGTCTTTTGATGCATCCCCAGTATAAATTCCTTGCTCTACAACAGCCTCAACACCTCCATCTGCTTCATTTGTACGCTGCATATATGTTCCGTCTGTGTTAAAGGTTATAGTATATCTATAAGTTACTCCACTTTCTTCTTTTGTGTATTCATACACAGCACTTCTCTGTGTCGTAGTGGATGAACCACCGTTACCAGTGTTCCCGCCATTATTACCGGTGCTTCCGCCGTTATTGCCAGTGTTACTACCATTATTGCCGGTATTGCCACTGTACCCGCCGTTATTACTAATATTTCCGCTGTTATTATTCGGTTGAGAACAACCAGTAATTAATACTACTGCACTAATTATTACAACTAATGCTCCAATCATTGAAACTACTTTTCTCTG
>NZ_CALLVU010000038.1 GCF_938015485.1 uncultured Lachnoanaerobaculum sp.
ATGGGTGAAAACGGTGCGGGAAAATCCACTCTTATGAAGATCCTAACCGGAATATATTCAAAAGATGAGGGTGTTATAACCTTTGAAGGAAAAGAAGTTGAATATAAGTCGGTATCCGAATCGGAGGAGGCAGGTATTGCGATTGTTCATCAGGAGCTTAATATGATGAACGATTTGACTGTAGCACAAAACCTCTTTATCGGTAAGGAAAGAAAAAAGGGCTTCTTTATAGATGATGCAAAGATGGCACAAGATGCCAAGGAGCTTTTTAGAAAGCTTAATGTAGATATAAATCCTAATGTAAAGATAGGAAGTCTGACTGTAGGAAAGCAGCAGATGGTCGAGATTGCAAAGGCTATTTCAACCAATGCAAAGGTTATCGTATTTGATGAGCCTACAGCAGCCCTTACAGACTCCGAGATTGAAGAACTTTTCAAGGTTATAAACGATCTTAAGGCTAAGGGTACTGGAATAATTTATATCTCACACAGAATGGACGAAATCAATGTTATCTCTGACAAGGTTATTGTTATGAGAGACGGAGAGTATGTCGGAACACTTGTTACAAAGGAATGTACAAAGGATGATATCATAAAGATGATGGTAGGAAGAACAGTCTTTATGGAGCCGAAAAGCAAGTCCGATGTTGCACCGGATGCGGAAGTGGTTTTAAAGTGTGAGAATCTCAACAGGGGAAAGTATGTAAAAAATGTCTCATTTGATCTGAAAAAAGGTGAAATACTCGGATTTTCAGGACTTATGGGTGCAGGAAGAACAGAAGTTGCCAGACTGATATTTGGAGCCGATCCTATGGATTCGGGAAAGATATTTATCCATGGTAAAGAAGTAAGTATCAAATCTACAAAGGATGCGGTAAACGCAGGTATAGGTTACTTATCTGAGGACAGAAAGAGATTCGGTCTTCTTGTAGATAAATCTGTAGAAGAGAATACAACAATCGCTTCACTTGAAAAGTTCGCAAAGGGTCTTTTCATAGACGGCGGCAAGGAAAAGACCGTCAGTGAAAAGTATGTTCAGGAACTTAAAACAAAGACACCTAATGTAAAGCAGATTATAAAGAAGCTTTCAGGCGGTAATCAGCAGAAGGTGGTTATAGCTAAGTGGCTGGTGAAGGATTCGGAGATACTTATATTTGATGAGCCTACAAGAGGTATTGATGTAGGCGCAAAGAGTGAAATATATGATTTGATGGAAAGATTGGTCAAGGAAGGTAAGTCAATTATAATGATTTCTTCAGAGTTGTCTGAGGTGCTCAGAATGAGCGACAGAGTCATTGTAATGTGTGAAGGCAGAATAACAGGATGCCTTGATATATCTGAGGCCAGTCAGGAGGGAATCATGACATGTGCAACAAATAGACAGGGGGCAAAATAATGAACCTAAAAAAGATTTTTTCAAATCAGCAGGCGGTTGTTATCGCTGCACTGGTATTGATATGTATAGTTTTTTCATTACTGACAAACAAGTTCTTACAACCTACAACATTTACCAATATTTCAAAGTCGGCATATTATGTAGCGTTTATGGCAATCGGAGTTACATTCGTTATCGCTACAGGAGGTATTGACCTTTCAATAGGTACGGTTGCCATATGCTCGGCACTTATAGGCGGAACCTTTATGGAAAAGGGCGTACCTATGTTTGTAGTTATACTTATAATGCTTTTAGTAGGCGGAATCTTCGGACTTATAAACGGTATCTTGGTATCACACTTTGAGTTGCCGGCATTTATCGCCACACTTGGAACCATGATGGTATCAAGAGGTCTGGGATCAATAGTATCACAGACAAAGACCATCTCATTCCCACAGGGAACAAGTGCAGGTGCATGGTTCAGAGAGATATTTATGGTAACAAAAGACGGCGGAGCGTTACCTAAGAATTTTCCTACAGGTTTTATACTTTTAGCAGTATGTGCAGTTGTAATGGCAATAGTACTTAACAAGACAAGACTTGGAAGATATATACTTTCAATCGGTTCAAACAAGGAAGCTACAAGACTTTCAGGTATCGATGTAAAGAAATATGAGACTTTGGCATATGTGTTCTCAGGCTTGTTCGCAGCACTTGCAGGACTTGCATATGTAGCAGTATTCTCAACAGCACAGCCTAACACAGGTAACGGCTTCGAGCTTGATGCTATCGCAGGTGTAGTTATCGGCGGTACATCACTTTCAGGCGGTGTAGGTTCAATAGTCGGAACAATTATCGGTGTATTTATTATGACGGTACTTAAAATCGGTTTCCCGTATATCGGAGTACAGTCACACTATCAGCTCTTCATCACAGGAATCATATTGGTATTCGCTGTGTATATGGATATCTTAAATAGAAAAAGAAAGGGTTAAATAAGGAGGAAATTATGAAGAAGAGAATTTTGGCAGTTGCAGTAGCAGGTTTGATGGCAATGTCACTTGCAGCATGTGGAGGTGGTTCAGGTAGCGGTTCAAGCGAGGCTGATAAGACAACAGCAGCAGCGGCAGACAGCTCACAGGCTGACGCGTCAAAGACAGACGGCGCAGGCGGTAAGACAATTGAAGTTATTGCAAAGGGCTTCCAGCATCAGTTCTGGAAGGCTGTAGAAAAGGGAGCAAAGCAGGCAGGTAGTGACTTGGGAGTAACAGTACATTTCCAAGGACCTGATAACGAGTCAGCTATTGCACAGCAGGTTGAGTATCTGGATGCTGCAATTGCACAAAAGCCTACAGCTATCTGCTTTGCGGCACTTGATACACAGGCAAGTCTCGGTTCAATCCAGAAAGCAATGGATGACGGTATTCCAATGATTGGATTTGACTCAGGTGTTCCTGATGCACCGGAAGGAGCTATCAAGGCAAATGCGGCTACAAACAACTTGGAAGCAGGAAAATTGGCGGCTGATGAGACATATAAGCTTATCAAGGACAAGATTGACGGCGCTTCAGGTACAGTAAGAATCGGTGTTGTTGCTCAGGAGTCAAACTCACAGTCAATCGTTGAGAGAACAAAGGGATTTGTTGAAGAGATGAAGAAGAACATCGGAGAAGATAAGGTTTCTGTAGAGGGACATGACAGCTTAAAGGCTGAAAAGGCAGGTGCTCCTGTAGTTATCGATGTAGGTATCCCTGCAGAAGTAAAGGATGCGGACGCTGCAGCTGTAGCATCGGCAATACTTGAGAAGTCAGATCTTATCGCAATCTACGGTTCAAACGAGTTTGCGGCAAACGCAATCATCACAGCTAACGAAGGTCTTGATAAGATCGGTAAGGACAAAGTTGTTGCAGTAGGATTTGATGCAGGTAAGAAGCAGCTTCAGGCAATCAAAGACGGTTTATTTGCAGGTAGTGTAACACAGGATCCTGTACAAATCGGATATAAGGCTGTAGAGCTTGCAGTTAAGGCTGCAAACGGCGAGAGCGTATCAGACGTTGATACAGGTGCTTTATGGTACACAAAGGACAACATGGAAGATCCTAAGATTGCTCCTTGTCTTTATGAATAGAGGCAATTATGCTTAAAGGTATACCTAAGATAATTTCACCGGAACTTTTGAAATACCTTTGTGAAATGGGCCACTCTGACAGATTGGTAATAGCAGACGGCAATTTCCCCACACATAGCGTGGGGAAAAATGCCCATGTCATAAGGATGGACGGTCACGGTGTATGTGAGATACTGGATGCCATACTTAAGCTTTTTCCGCTTGATACCTATGACGAGCATCCTGTAAGAATAATGGAAAAGGTGCCGGGAGACACTGTCGAGACACCTATTTGGGACGAGTTTGAAAAGATAGTATCAAAGTATGATACAAGAAAAGATATCATAGGTGGAATTGAAAGATTTCAGTTCTATGAGGAAGCAAGGAAGGCATATTTAATTATTGCCACATCGGAAGAAGCACTTTACGGCAATATAATGTTACAAAAGGGCGTTGTATAACAAATTAGGGGGATTCATTATGGCTAACAAAATTGTATTAAACGAGACATCTTATCATGGAAAGGGTGCAATCTTAAATGTTCCGACAGAGGCAAAGCTTCGCGGATTTAAGAAAGCGTTTATCTGTTCCGATCCTGATCTTGTTAAGTTTAATGTGACAAAGAAAGTTACTGATTTACTTGATAAAGAGGGGCTTGAGTATGAATTGTATTCCAATATCAAGGCAAATCCTACTATTGAGAATGTTCAAACCGGAGTTGAGGCTTTCAAAAAATCCGGAGCCGACTACATAATAGCTATCGGCGGAGGTTCATCTATGGACACCTCAAAGGCTATCGGTATAATTATTGCAAATCCTGAGTTTGAGGATGTAAGAAGTCTTGAGGGGCTTTCACCTACAAAGCACCCGTCAGTTCCGATATTTGCAATACCTACAACAGCAGGTACCGCGGCAGAGGTTACTATAAATTATGTTATCACAGATGTTGAGAAGAAAAGAAAGTTTGTCTGTGTAGATGCACATGATATTCCTGTAGTGGCATTTGTAGATCCTGATATGATGTCAAGTATGCCGAAAGGACTTACAGCATCAACAGGTATGGATGCACTTACACATGCTATTGAAGGATATACCACAAAGGGTGCAAATGTTATAACGGATATGTTTAACCTTAAGGCTATTGAGCTTATTGCAAAGTCACTTCGCGGTGCAGTAGAGAATACCACCGAGGGAAGAGAGGGCATGGCTGTAGGACAGTACCTTACAGGAATGGGATTTTCTAACTGCGGACTTGGAATAGTTCATTCAATGGCACACGGACTTGGCGCATTGTATGATACACCTCACGGTGTGGCAAATGCTATCATTCTTCCTACAGTTATGGAATATAATGCCGATGCGGTAGGCGAGAAGTTAAGAGACGTTGCCAAGGCTATGGGCGTTGAGGGCACAGAGAAGATGAGCGAAGCCGAGTACAAAAAGGCGGCTGTTGATGCGGTAAAGAAGCTTTCTGAAGATGTAGGCATTCCGAAGGATTTGAAAGAAATAGTAAAACCTGAGGATGTAGACTTCTTGTCACAGTCAGCCATGGATGATGCTTGCAGACCGGGCAACCCGAGAGATCCTAAGTTTGAGGAGATCAAGGAATTATTCTTAAGCTTGATGTAAAATTGATACCTTCTATATTATTTTAATAAAAGGGTGTATACTTACTTTAGGGTGAGTATATGCCCTTTGTGCTTTACTTATTAAAATGTTATTTACAAATCCGGGCAATAAATGGAGGAAACTAAATGGAAGTTATAGAAACCCCGTGGAATCGACTGGGTAAATTTATAGAATTGGGATTTGGAATTCCATTTTTTATAGTAGGGTTATTTTGGTTTTTTCAAGATAGAAGTGTTGCTTTTTTGTACAATGGTGCTCTATGGATTGTGGTTGGTTTAATACTGTTGTTAAAGGTAAAAATTGATAAATATAAACTTAAAATATTAGAAAAAGAAGGCTTGTGTTATGAATGTTTTGTTACCGGAGTCATTCCGATAAATATGATTAGAATCGGCAATTATCTTACAGCCCGAATTAAATATACTTACAACAGTGAACAGTCTGAAATCAACGATATAACTGGTTGTTACTTGCTTTCTCCATGGGATAGAGTAGAGAATTTGAGTGCAAGAATTTATATAAAAAGGAATAATAATAAACAAAGGATACTTATTTTATTTAGAAAAAAAGATATTTTTAAAGTATAAGGAGATCTATGACCGAGTTTAAAAGAAAATGCCCTTATTGCGGCAGAGCAATGGAAAAGGGGAGTATACCTCCGGGAAGATATTCGCTTAAGTGGAAGAGTGATTATGAAAACAGAAGCAGTTTAAACTATATGTTTAATTTCGATAAAAGGGATGTAAAACTGGCTTCTGTTTGGGGTGAAATATGTTGTACCGCCTACCTTTGCAGAGTTTGCAGGAAGATAGTAATTGATGTATGACTTTAAATAGCTGTTTTAATACAGCCGTAAGTGTGGTATATCCGGGAGCATCGCCGGCAGACATTGATGAGCTTGTATCAAAGAAAATAGAGTCACAGGTTTCCACACTCAGCGGAATAGATACCGTTACTATAAATTCTATGGAAAATGTGGCGACAGTACTTTTACAATACAAGTACGGCACAAATATGGATAAGGCATACATTAACTTAAAGAAGTCACTGGACAGTGTAAAGCCCGATTTACCCAAGGATGCCAATGATCCGAATATCATGGAAATAAATATGAGTTCTCAGGCAGACATGGTATTAAGTGTGGCAGGCGGCAGTGACGGAAATCTATATGATTATGTAGAAGCCAATATATTACCTGAACTTAGAAAGATATCTTCCGTAGGAGATGTGTCTATATCAGGAGGACAGTCAAGCTATGTAAGGATAGAATTGCTACCTGAAAAGATGGCACAGTACAATCTTACAATGAATGATGTAAGCGGCGTTGTCGGCAGCGCGGATTTTTCAATGCCTTCAGGAAAGGTGGATTACGGCAATCAGTCATTAAGTGTAAGCGTAGGCGCAGACTATAAGGGTGTTGAGAAGCTGAAGAATGTAGTAATTCCGCTAAGGTCGGGAGATGTTATACATCTTAGTGATGTTGCAAATGTATATGATGCACTTGAGAAAAAAAGTTCGCTAAGTAGGTATGACGGGCAGGATGTAGTGTCCGTATCCATAACAAAGCAACAGTCGGCTACTTCGGTTGAAGTTTCAGATGAGGTACAAAAGGCTATAAAGCAATTGGAAGCTTCCAATAAAAATCTTAAGATCACTACAATTTCAGACAATTCAAAAAATATCAGAGATTCTATAAGTGATGTATTTCAGACATTGATTATGGCTGTAGCACTATCAATGATTGTACTGTTTATCTTTTTCGGAGATATTAGAGCATCTCTTATTGTAGGAAGCTCAATACCTATATCTGTAATGGTTCCACTCTGACTACCTGTGTTGTATTCCTGCCGCTGGCTGTACTTAAAGGACTTTCAGGACAGCTGTTTTCACAGCTTGGCTATACAATAGTATTTTGTATGGCGGCATCACTGTTTTCAGCGGTTATGATTGTGCCGCTTTTGTATTTCTTCTTCCATCAGAAGGAAAAAGAAGATACTGTTGCAAGCAGAGCACTCCATAAACTTCAGAATACATACAGAGATACCGTAAAAAAGATATTGCCAAGGAAATTGTTTGTAGTAGGAACTGCAATCATTCTTCTTATAATATCTTTTGTATTTGCAAGGAATGTAGGTATTGTACTTATGCCGGATTCCGACGAAGGTCAGATACAGATAAGTATGAGTGTTGAGCCGGGGCTCAGTATAGATGATGTTGATAAGCTTTCAAAACAGGTGGAGGACTATGTAAAGGCTGATAATGATGTTGAGAACTATCAGATGACATACGGTTCATCAAGTTCTTTGACACAAGATTCAGGTGTCAATATAGTAGCATATCTGAAAAAGCATAGAAGCAGAAGTACAAGGGAGATTATAAAAGAGTGGCAACCGGTGCTTATGAAGATCCCGGATGCTTCTATCTCGGTAAAGAATATGTCACAGACGTCCGGAACTTTTTCAAATGATAAAGTGGAAATTGACCTTCAAGGTACAGACTATGAACTGTTGAAAAAGACGGCAAACGATTTAGTTAATAAGATGCATTCACAAAATTATCTTTTGAATGTACGTTCAAGTGCTGAAAATGCGGTTCCTATTGTGAAAGTAAATGTCGATCCGGTACAGGCTGAGGCAATAGGTATGACACCGAGAAATATAGCGGGAATGGTATATCAGACACTTAGCGATAATGAGGTGATGAAGTATTCTTCAGGAGATTCCACTATTACAGTGAAGATGAATTATCCTGATGATACATATAACACAATTGATAAAATAAAGAGTATACTTATACCGACAGCTACAGGCGGAGTGAAGGCACTTTCAGATATTGCAAGTGTGGAGTTTGAAGACAGTGGGTTCACTTGCAAATGCATTGCTCACAGCGATATTCCCGGTATTTATAGTTATGGCAATGCAGTTTGAGTCACCAAGATTTTCACTGATGGTAATGTTTACCATACCGTTTTCACTGATTGGTGCATTCGGTCTGTTATGGGCATTTAATGTACCTATAAGTATGGTATCTATGATAGGATTTCTTATGATGGTAGGTACAGTAGTAAACAACGGTATACTGTATGTAGATACTGTAAATCAATATAAGCCGGAGATGCCGCTTGATACCGCCTTGATAGAGGCGGGGGCTACCAGAATAAGACCTATTTTACTTACTACACTTACTACGGCAATTTCTATGGTTCCTATGGCACTGGGTTACGGTAATGATATGTTGCAGGGATTGGCACTGGTTAATGTAGGTGGACTTATAGCGTCAACACTGCTCTCACTGCTGTTACTTCCTACATTGTATAAGATGATTGACAAGGCGGGAAGAAAAGCAACAGGAGAAAGTTTAACGGAAGGAATGGATATAGATTGATGAACAGAAACAAAAAGATAAAGAGAGCGGCGGTACTCGCACTTGCAGGAAGCATAGTTATGAGCATTCCGGCATTTGCAAGAGAACCGAGATTTTCAAGAAGCAATGAAGAGTGGGCTACGCTTTCAGACAATAATCTTGAGTACGGCGAGATAGAAGATTTGATAGCCGAGTACAATGCTACAGTGCGTTCAAATGAAGTGGCTTTAGCAAAGTTTAAAAGAGACTATGGAAGAACAAATACTGAAGTGTCTGATAAGTACAGAGAAAATGCACAGGAAATTTTAAATAATCTTGACGACCCTGATCCAAGCGATCCGACATATATAGCAAAGCTCTCAAGCGTGGCGACTGCAAGAGCAACGGCACAAAATCTTTTATCGAGTGCGGATTCCACACTTGAAGATGCAAACATTATAAGACTTGGATATGAACAGGCGGAAAAGACCTTGGCACAGACGGCAACTACAAATATGATTTCATATAAATCGGGTCAGGTAGCAATAGATGTGGCTAAGGGCAATCTTGAACTTGCAAATATTGCATTGAATACGGCAAATGCAAAGTTAAATGCCGGAACAGGTACAAATATAGATGTATTAAACGCCAAGGAAAAAGTAATAAATGCACAGAATGCTCTTACTAAGGCAATATCCGATAACAATACGGTGCTTAAGAAGCTGCAGGTAATGACAGGATGGAGCTATAATGCTACGCCGAACGTAGGCGATATACCGGATCCGGATATGAACAGAGTATTTGATCCGAGTGCGGATTTACAAAAAGCATTGGAAAATAACTATACACTGAGAATAAACGAAAAGAAATTGGAAAATGCAAGCGCAGACTCAGATAAGCAAAGTTTGAAGCTGACTATAGAAGATAATAAGAAAAATATAGCAACAGCTCTTGCAGTGGCGGCACAAAATATAGCATCTGCAAAGGAAAGCTATAACTATGCAAACAGCTTTGCAAATCTTCAAGAGACTAATCTGGTTACAGCAAATCAGAGATTTTCACTTGGAATGATAAGTAAGCTTGAACTTGATACACAAAGGGTAACAACGGAGAATGCAAAAAGAGCATTGGAGCAGAGCAGATATGCCATAAATCAGGCAATAGCAAACTATGATTGGGCACTAAAAGGACTTGCATCAACATCATAAGGAGGCTTATAAATGAAAAATAAAATAATAGCTTTGTCTCTTTGTATGGCACTTGCCACACCTGTAACATCATATGCATACGTGACTTCTCCAAAGAATCCGTCAGATATAGGAAAGACACAGGCACAACTTAACGGATACAGTGAAGAAACTTGGAATAAGCTTATGGATAATACTTTGGAGTATGGAGAAATAGAAGATTTGGTAAAAAACTTTAATGTAAACATATCATCAGCTTGGAGCAAGTTTAATGAAAATGTAGACAGCTTGAGTACGGCACTTGATACACTCAAAGCGGCAAGAAGAGAAATGAGCGGTAATGCGACTGTGGCTATGAACGACGGTGATGTTGTAAATACAATGCTATATAAGGCACAGGGCAAGGGCCTCGGTATGAGTATACAGGCAATGAGCATTGCAAAGGATAAACTGTCAAGGCAGGTGACAAGTACCAACGCACCTATAAGAAATGCTCAGGATCAGGTTGTGGCAGGTGTAAGAGCACTTATGATCGGATATAAAAATATAGAAAATCAGGAAGAGATACTTGACAGTATGATAAAGATGTATGAAGAAGCTCTAAGAGTCACAAATCAGACAGGAAGTTTGGGATTGTCAACCAATGCGGATATTATAAAGGCTCAAAGCAACCTGACAAATGCAAGAGCAAATCTTTTGAATCTGAAGGCTAATAAGGATAAGCTTTATCGTACTCTTATAACTATGTGCGGTTGGTCTCCTGATGCTTTAGTTACCGTTGCGGATATACCTGATGTAAGTGATGACGATATAAATAAGCTAAATCCAAGTGTGGATATAAACACCGCCATCGGAAATAATGCAACACTTATAAAGAACAGACATAATACATCTTCAAAGTCAACTTCATTTGTGGAAGCCAAGCTGTATCAGTCAAATCAGGATGAAGATATGTTAAGAGCAAATATAAATGAACTTTATAATAATATAATAACAGATAAAGGTAATCTTGTAGCGGTAAATGCAGGAGTAGAAGCAGCCAACGCCACCGGAAATGCACTTGATACACAAAGAAGACTTGGAATGCTCTCAACGGCGCAGTATCTTGGAGGAAAGCTTTCGGTTTTACAAAAGCAAGCGGAACTTAAGAGTGCAAGACTTCAACTTAAGACAGATTACAATGCATATATGCAGGCACTGTCCGGAAATATTGCTATAGAGTAATATTTAAAGTGTATCAAAAACATAATAAATATTAAGATAAAATAAATTGTAAAATTATTTGTATTTGCTATAATTGACTAAATCAGATTTGATTGTGGTTAACAGTTCAATGACAGATTATATATATTGAGGAGGTATTAAAATGGGATTTTTTGATCAATTAGGTGATGTTGCAAAGAATATCGGTAAGTCTGCAGGTGATTTTGCAAAGCAGGTAGGTGATAAGACAAATGATGCTTTGGAAATCAGCAAGCTTAATACAAAGATTTCAGCTGAGAATGCGGAGATTGAGAAAGAAAAGAAGAAATTAAGCGATGCACTTTATGAGAGATTTGCAAAAGGAGAGGAAGTTCCTGACGAAGTTAAGGAATTTTGTGATAATATAAAGTCACATCTGTTAAATATAGACGGATTTAAAGAAGAGATAGAAAAAGTAAAAGCTGCCGCAGCAGAGAGAGCAACTAATTTGAAAGAAGACATTCATGATAAGGTTGATGACTTAAAGGATGCTGTAAGTGATGTTAAGGACCATGCAGAGGACTTTGCAGAAGATGTAAAGGACGCAGCCGATAATGTTGTAGATGAAGTAAAAGATCATGTTGAGGACGCAAAGGATGCTGTTCATGATGCTGTAGATAATATCAAGGAAGATAACAACTAAAATATTGATATTTTTATGAAAATTCTTTAAAATAAAAGGAGTAAAGCTGAAGAGGTTTTGCTCCTTTTTGGCATAAGATATAATGAGTATCTTATTGAGAAACTTTATAATTAAGAGGATTTATTTGCTCGGAATAAATATTTTGGAGGTTTTTTGTGAAAAAAAGATTATTAGCGATAATGGCATGTGCCGTATTGGCACTTTCAGCTTGTGGAAAAGCAAATGTAAAAGAAAGCAGCAGTGCAAGTGAAAGTAGCAGCGATCAGACAACGGTAGCTCGAAGTTCTGAAAACGAGGAGAGCCTCGGTACTATAAAACTTGGAGGACTTAAGGGACCTACAAGTATGGGAATGGTCAAGCTCTTAGACGATGCGAAGAAAGGCAGCCTTTCATACAGCGTATCCTTTGATATGGAAGATGCACCTGACGTTATGGCGCCTAAGCTTTTAAACGGTGAGGTGGACATTGCCGCATTACCTGTAAATATGGGTTCGGTACTCTTCAATAAGTCTGACGGTAAGGTGGTAATGCTTAATGCAAGTACACTCGGTATACTCTATATCCTTGAAAAGGGCGATCAGAATATAAAGAGTATAGAGGATCTTAAGGGTAAAACAATAACGGCACATGGACAGGGTGCAACACCGGAGTATTCACTCAGCTATATACTGTCTGCACACGGTATGGATATAAATAAGGACGTAACTATGGATTGGAAATCATCGGCAGACGAGGTATTGGCGGCAGTTGAAAATACGGACAATGCCGTAGTGATGCTTCCACAGCCTTTTGTTACGGTAGCACAGACAAAGATGCCGGAGCTTAAGATGGTAATAGACCTTACAAAGGAGTGGGATGCTATAGGAACAGGCGGCAAGCTTATAACATCGGGAATATTTGTAAGAAGCGACTTCTTGGAGTCAAACAAGGAACTTGTAGACGAATTTTTATCAAACTACACAGACTCCGTGAAATGGATCAATGAGAATGTGGGGGATGCATCCAAGCTTGTAGAAGAAAACGGTATTATCAAAGCACCTGTTGCAGCCAAGGCAATACCTTACTGTAACTTGGTTTCCATCACAGGTGATGAGATGAAAAAGAATGCCGAAGAATATTTAAAGACACTCTTTGATGCGGATCCTAAGTCTGTAGGCGGCGCATTGCCGGGAGAAGAGTTCTACTATACCGGAAAATAATATGAATAAAAGTAAGTTACACAAGATTACAGCAGTGCTTTTTGCACTGCTGTTTTGGCAAATAGCGGCAATGATTCTTGACAGGTCATTTTTACTGTCCTCACCTATAGAGGTATTAAAGTCACTGTTTGAACTTGGACTTAGCAGTGTTTTTTGGACGGGGATGTGGAAAAGTGTATGCAAAATACTTTTAGGATTTTTATCAGGTGCCGGAGTGGGAATATTTCTTGCAGGGCTGTCATACAGATTTAAGTTATTTGAAATATATATTTCTCCTTATATTATGGTGATTCGCTCCATACCTGTGGCGTCATTTGTAATAATCATACTTATATGGCTTGGAGGCGGGGGGCTCTCCTTATTTGTATGCTTTTTTATGGTGATGCCTATATTTTATGCCAATACATTGGAAGGGCTGAAGTCTGTGGATGTGAAGATGCTTCAGATGGCGAAGATATTTGAGATGAGTAATAATGCCAAACTTATATATATTTATCTGCCTGCACTTGAATCGTTTCTTTTGTCGGCAAGTGTGGCATCCATAGGTATTGCTTTCAAGTCAGGTATTGCTGCGGAAGTAATAGGCAGACCCAAAGATACTCTCGGGTTCTTCCTGTTTGATGCGAAGATGTATTTGGATACTTCAAAGGTATTTGCGATAACGCTGACAGTCATCATATGCAGTGCGATATTTGAAAGACTGGCAGTACTGATAATAAAGAGATTTTTCTGTATGCTAAAGAGGATTTATTGATGAGACTGAAAAATATATGTAAGAACTTTGGGGATGTGGAGGTTTTAAAGGACTTTAATCTAAGTGTGGGTGAAGGTGAGCATATCGCCATTATGGGAAAGTCGGGGAAGGGAAAGACCACTGTTTTGAATATTATAATGGGATTTGAACTTCCGGACAGCGGTGAGATACACCTTCCGAATGAGATGTCTACAGTTTTTCAGGAGAACAGACTTTGTGAAGACTTTTGCGCAATCTCAAATGTATGCTTATTGAAAAATAATAAAAGTCTTGCAAAAGAAATCTTGGGTAAGCTTGGAATTGACAGCATACAAAAGATAAATACAATGAGCGGTGGTCAAAAAAGGAGAGTGGCACTGGCAAGATGCCTTGCAAAAAGCTCCGGGCTTTATATATTTGATGAGGCTCTAAAGGGACTGGATGAAAAGACAAAAGCTGTGGCTATGACTGTTATAAAAGAGTATACTGATGGAAAAAGTGCAATCTTTGTTACACATGATGTAAATGAAGCAAAAGATTTTGCAGACAGAATAGTGGAGATTTAAGTAGATATGAAAATAAAGTTGGAAAAGTTATCGGAGCTGCATATAGAAGGTATAACTCTTTTTGAGGTCTCGTATAAGTATGCACCGATATATGCAAAGAATTATTTTGCAAGGTCGAAGGATGAATTTGTTATTTACTGTATTGACAGTGAGAAAAATAAGGGGATTTTGTGGTTAAAGAATAATGAATATAAGTTTATTCCCATAAATACTGAGGATAGAAGTGCCAATCTCCTGCTTAATACGGATGACGGCATAGTTTTAATTACTAAAAAAGCAGCATGGAAAATGGAAGCGGACGGCGAAGTATTTACTCCCATAAATATAGAAAACCCTTGTATGGCTGAAAATATAACGGAGATTTCAACTTTGGGAGAGGAAGGTAAATATCCTGTTATTTGTCGTGTAAGTGTGGAGGCTATGGCTGCCAACAGCTTTACATTTTTTAAATATAATAAAGATGAAAATACTATAAAATTTGAAGATATATTACAGCCGATATTTACAACGGAAAATACAATGAAAAGATTTTTCGAATCATTGTCTGAGGCGGACGGGCTTTATCACAAGATGGATTTTAAATATAACTATCCACAAATCGGAAGTATGATGATAAAGGATGATGCTATATATGCGTTTTTAGAAGCTGATATTGTAAACCCGGCAGGGCTTAGTGCTTATAAGTATTATTGGTATGTGGAAATAACTAAAGATGGAGTTTATAAAAAGAAAATATGGGGAGCGGAAAGATTGGATAAACTGCAAGGGAAGCGCGGAGTGAGAGGAAAATTCAGTGCAAATAAAAAATACCTGATTTTATCCCCTATTTTTAAAACAGATGAATGGAAGGGCAAACAAAAATTATTAAGGCTCTCAGATTTGGAACTTTTGGATATCACATTGCCAAGAGGATACTCCAAATTCAGAGTACTGGATATTTTTGATGAGAATGCATTTATCAGCGATGAGGTAGATAAGATAGCACTTTGTAAAATGACGGAAGGGTAATATTGTGAATAATATAAAGAAAAAATACATTGCATATATTGTGATTGCAACGATTATAGTATACGCAATAGTCAGGTATTTCGGGACTGTAGAGAGTTATATAGTAAAAGTAACAGATACATTGATGCCTTTTGTGGCAGGTGCAATGATGGCATATATTATAAATATTCTTATGGATTCATATGAAGATTTACTGTTGAAAAAATTTCATAATAAAAAAATTATAAGAACGTTATCAATAGTATTGTCAATATTTACATTTGTGCTTGTGATAGGTTTGCTTCTTGGTCTTATTATTCCGCAGCTTGTAAAGATAATGTTTTCGATAATGTATACAAACCCGGGTGACATAAAAAAGATAATCGAAAGTATCGGTAAAAATAATATAGTGGACAAGATTGCCGATATAATGAATATTGATATCAACAATATAGATATTTCAGGCTATGTCACAAAGCTTATACACAGTGTAATGTCAAGTGTAGGAAATATCCTTATGGGAGTGATAAGCAAAATATCGGGATTTTTCAATACTGTAATATCTGTCTTTATGGCGGTGGTGTTTGCAATATATATACTTGTGGACAAGGAAAGAATTGCGTTGCAGGGTGATAAACTTTTAAGAGCCTTTTTACCGTCAAAGAGAGATACTGTAATTGATGTACTGAGTATTTTTAATAAAAGTTTCAGAAATTATTTTATCAGTCAGGTAAAAGAGGCGATAATACTTGGTGTACTGCTCTATATTGTGATGCTTATAGCGAGGTTGCCTTATGCATCTTCGATATCCATATTGGTGGGGGTGACGGCACTGATACCTGTAATAGGGGCTTATGCGGGACTCTTTATCGGGGCACTTATGATAATTACAAAGTCTTTTTCAAGTATGCTTATATTTATCATAGTGCATACTGTAGTACAGCAGTTTGAAAACAATATCATATATCCGAGAGTGGTAGGAAGCTCTGTAGGACTTCCGAGCATGTGGGTAATAGTTGCGGTAGCACTTGGAGGCAGTCTTTTCGGCATATTTGGAGTATTTGTGGCGGTTCCTGTGGCCGCAAGTCTTTACTTTATATTAAAGAGGGAAACTCTTAAGAGACTTTAATTAAGAGTATGTAGTTTATGTTAAATCGGTGTTACATTTGCTTGATAAATCGGCTGTAAACCTTTATAATCTTACTTAGGGAGAGCGAGATATTATGTAATATATATCCTGAAAGCAGAGGGTTTTTATGCCAAATACAAAAAAAGACCATGAGTCTGACGAGAAAAATCCTTTTATAAAGCAGACTATTATAGAAGAGAAAAAAGATCAGCGTAAGAGGATTGTCTCGGCAGCTTGCCTTGCTGTTGTTTTTGGAATGGTTGCAGGCCCGACTACGGCGTTGACATCACATATTATAAACAAAAACATACTAAGCAAAAAGACAAAAACCACTATAGAGATTCCAAAGGAGGAGACAAGCCTTGAAGGAAGTGAGGAGGCGGAGTCTTCGGAGCCTGTAGAAGATATAGTGGCATCGGCTATAGAAAGTATAGACTTGAGTGAAAAGAACTTGGAACAGATGTATGCCGGTCTAAGCAAGGTTGCGGAAAATAAAGATAATACAATAGTGAAGATAAGTGCAATCACCACGAACACGGATTGGTTTGACAACACATTGCAAAATGAAAGCAGTTGCTCAGGAATTGTAGTAGCAAAGTCCGGTGATAATCTTATTGTATTGACCACAAATATGTCTATAGAGGGAGGTATCAGAGTAGGATTTTTTGACGGCAGCGTGAAAGAAGCAAGTGTACTTGGAACTGACAGCCTGACCAATCTTATGATACTTTCCGTGGATATCTCTTCTATGGGAGAAAAGGTCAAGAGTATAGAGCCTATTGTACTCGGAAATTCATATCAGCTGAAGAAAGGCACATTTATATTGGCTATAGGCAGTCCGGTGGGAGTGTCAAGAAGTCTGGATATCGGCAATGTGACCGCTATTGAGAAAAATGCAAGCTTTTTTGACGGATATGGCAGGGTAATATACTGTGACAAGCATTTGGACAACAGAGGTACGTTTTTGATAGATACATCAGGTGAGTTGGTGGGTGTGATTTCAAATTTGGACGGCGAAAGCCCTATATCAATGGCATATGGTATATCGGATTTGAAGATGCTTATTGAAAATATGACCAACGGTGTGGGCTCCTCATATCTGGGAGTTCGTGCAATAGATATAGATAAGGATAAGGCACCTGAGGGGATGCCGAATGGAGTCTATGTCACGGAAGTAAGGGCAGATTCTCCGGCCTACAATATAGGTATACAATCAGGTGATATAATATCCATGATTGGTGACGAGGAAGTGAACTCTATTATAGGGTTTAAAAATATAATGGAAAAGCTGAAGCCAAACCAAGTGGTAAATATCAAAGTGAGCCGTTCCGGTAAAGATGGTTTTACAGAACTGAATTTTGAGACAACAATTGGTGCCAGGAGCTAGAAGGGTAGAAGATGAAATTTATTGAAAGCTTAAAAGAAGGAATGCATGTTTCAGAGGTTTATCTGTGCAAGACAAAGACAATTGCAATGTCAAAGACCGGCAAAGAGTACGCCAGTCTGAGCCTGCATGATAAGACAGGAAGCATTGATGCAAAGATATGGGATTTGTATTCTCCGGGCATCTCAGATGTGGACGCTATGACATTTGTTGTAGTGGACGGTGACGTTACATCTTTTAACAATGTATTGCAACTTAAGGTAGCAAGAATAAGAGAAGCGGATGAGAAGGAGTATACACCGTCCGACTATGTGCCGGTATCAAAAAAAGATATCGACAAGATGTTTGGCGAACTGAAAGATAAGATAAAGTCGGTAAAAAATCCGTTCCTAAGTAAGCTTTTGACAGCAATCTTTATAGATGATTTTGAATTTCAGACTGCTTTTAAGTCATCATCTGCAGCCAAGACCGTGCATCACGGATTCCTTGGCGGATTACTTGAACACACTCTGGGCGTGGTGAAACTTTGTGAATATTTTTGTAATAACTATGAATCATTAAACCGTGATTTGCTCATCACATCGGCGCTCTGTCATGATATAGGAAAGACCAGAGAGCTGTCGGCATTCCCTGCAAACGATTATACCGACGAAGGTCAGCTTGTGGGACATATCGTAATAGGTGTTGAGGTATTAAAAGCACATATCGACAAGATTCCGGGCTTCCCGAAGAAGCTTTCAAATGAGCTTATACATTGTATATTGGCTCATCACGGAGAGCTTGAATACGGCTCACCTAAAAAACCTGCGCTTATAGAAGCTTTGGCACTAAACTTGGCGGATAATGCGGATGCGAAGTTGGAGACCTTCATTGAGCTTTTGGCACAGGGACAGGACGGAGCTACAGGATGGCTCGGCTATAATAAGTTACTTGAGAGCAATTACAGAAAGACAAGTGTATAATATAAAGTCGATAAATATAGACTGATTATCAAAACAGTCTGATAAGTTTAGTAATGGAGATATATGAAAACTGACAGTACATTAAATTACAAAAAAGGTGAAATGATAACAGTTGATATAACAGACTTTGGAGAAAATGGCGAAGGCATCGGAAAAACCGATGCCTTCACATGGTTTATAAAAGATACTGTTATCGGAGATAAAGTCACAGCAAAGGTGATGAAAACAAAGAAAAGCTACGGATATGCAAGACTTGAAAGCATAGTTAAGGAGAGTTCCGACAGAATAGAGGCCAAATGTCAGGTGGCAAGAAGTTGTGGCGGATGTACATTACAAAGCCTTGATTATAGTGCGGAGCTTAAACTAAAGCAAAACAAAGTGGAAAATCATCTAAAAAGAATAGGCGGATTTGACCTCTCAAATGTAGAGATAGAAGAAATCATCGGTATGGAAGACCCTATAAGATACAGAAATAAATCCCAATTTCCGTTCGGAAGAAAGAACGGTAAAAACATCACGGGCTATTTTGCAGGCAGAACTCACAGCATTGTAGAATTTGACGACTGTGTAATCGGTATCAAAGAAAATAAGACCGTACTGAAGACTGTGCTTGATTTTATGGAGAAGTATGATATACCTGCCTATGATGAGGAGAGTGGCAAAGGTGTGGTGAGACATGTGCTTATCAGAAAGGGTTTTGCCACAGGTGAGCTGATGGTGTGCATAGTTATAAATGCAAACAATCTGCCACATAGTGAAAAGCTTGTAGAGAGCCTATGTGCTACACTTGGAAGTGACTTAAAGTCCGTCTCCATCAATATAAATAAAAAGAATACCAATGTCATCTTGGGAGAAAAAACAGTTACTCTTTATGGCAACGGCTATATAGAGGATTATATAGGAGATGTAAAGTTTAGAATATCGCCACAGTCCTTCTATCAGGTAAATCCCGTGCAGACAAAGAAGCTATACTCTAAGGCCTTAGAGTATGCCGCACTGACCGGTGAAGAAACGGTTTGGGATATGTATTGCGGTATAGGTACTATTTCACTCTTCCTCGCAAAGTCCGCAAAGTTTGTTTATGGCGTGGAAATAGTGGACGCCGCCATACAAAATGCAAGAGAGAACGCAAAGCTTAACAATATAGAAAATGTGAAGTTCTTTGTAGGAAAGGCTGAAGAAGTCATAACGGGTGAATATGAAAACGGCAATATAAGAGATATAGATGTAATAGTGGTAGACCCGCCAAGAAAAGGGCTTGATAAACTTGCAATAGATACAATGCTGAAATTATTGCCAAAGAGAATAGTATATGTAAGCTGCGATTCCTCCACGCTGGCAAGGGATTTAAAGATGTTGTGTGAGAAGGAGTATGAGCTTAAGAAACTGACGGTGGTGGATCAGTTTGCAAGGAGCTATCATACGGAGAGTGTGGTGGTGATGGATAGGAAAGAAAAATAATTACCAGAAAGTGGCGTATTTCCAGACTTTTTCAGAAGTTGGGATGAAAGGCCTAACTTCTTAAAAGGCTCGGTTTTATTATATGGAAAAATATCTACTCCGAAAATGTGTGGAGGGTTGTAACTTTGGGTTAGATAACGCAAATTGAGTGTGTTGATTATATGTTAGGGATTTTGAAGTGATTTTTGAAAGAGGAAAAAAAGTTGACAAAAAATCCGGCAACTCGATATTAGAGGTATTTTCGGGTAGTGGATTAGATGTTATGGGAGGAATGGTTAGTGTGAAAGAAAGTAGAGGTAAGCCGTAAACTGGCGCACTTAAATAAGCTGTC
>NZ_CALLVU010000039.1 GCF_938015485.1 uncultured Lachnoanaerobaculum sp.
ATATCTCCTCGGTCTTATATAGGGAAAGCCTTTTATTTGTGTTCATATCCGTTACTGTAAATACATACCACTCCGGTTCGGTCAGCTTTAGCCTGTTTTTTTGAATGCCGGGTCCACAAAATTCACCTTGAATAGCTATGTTGTCAAGATTATTTTCTTTTAATCTCTCTTCTATTTTATGCTTATGGGCATATTTCCACATGGCACATTTATCATCATCTGCATATTCGTAATTTCTGCCGCATACACCGAAATGTTCACCTCTTTTGTACATAGTTACACTGCAGTCGTCCATTTTAGTACTTATGTAGTACCCCTTTACAGCTTTAAACTCTTCTATCAACTCGGGGTATGACTGTACTCTAAGTTCATCTGTTTTTGAGATCTCACTTGGAAACTCCGCAATAACTGTACCGTCATTACTTACCCTTTCCTCTATCTCCCATTTTCTTATTCCAAGAAGCTCGGTTACATCATCACCTATTTCATATTCACCTTCAGGAAGTATTTCTAAAGGTTGTACCAGACCCTGTGAAATCTGTCCTCTAAATTTCATGGTCTTCAGTCTGAATCCGGCACCCATTATTTCATTCTCTTTAAAGCTGCTTGCTCTTAAGAATTCAAAGCGTTCACATACGGGAAGGAACGAATCCACTTCCATATATACACATTTATCACCAATGCTGAATTGATCTTTGTTTGCAACACATTGCCATCCCAATACATGTACACATTCTATCTTTTCGGCGCCTTCTATAGGCGTGATATTATGTACATACTGTATGGAGGCCAATTTTCTTTTTCCCATTTTTCACCTCAACAAAATAAAACTTTTTTCTTTATACTCATTATAACAAAAATATTTCCACTTTTCACTATACCTGTAGTATACTCCCCTTTTCAGGCGGATATATCGGCGCAACAAGTTCAATGCCTTGATTCATTTCCTTTATACATTCTATGATATACTCTGACCTGAAGACTCCGCCTATATAGCTTAACTTTATTCTTTTACCGGATTCAAAGTTTTTGCCTATTGCCTTTATATGCAAAGAAATCTCTTTGGCCGCAGCCAAAAAAATATCTCTCACACTCTCACTGTTATCTGCATACTTTGATGCGGCCGCTGCCAGCCCTGCAATTTTATCTCTGCTAAAGTCTGATGTAGCTATTATATTAAAGCCGATACCGTCAAAATAATCCGCTACAAGATCGGATATTATACTCTTATCCGACCTGCCGTCAGCTTCCTTTAACGCTCTTGATATAAGCGCTTTTCCTATACTGTAGGCACTGCCCTCGTCACCGTATCTGTAGCCGAATCCTCCACACCTGAAAGTCTCATCACCTACCTTAGCCAAAGCAATACTTCCTGTACCTGCAATCATAAGAATACCGTCCTCTCCTGCAAGCGCACCAAGCATTGCCGCATATGCATCCGAATAAAGCTTAAACTCATCAAAAACCGCACTGAATTCATCTTCCAGTTTTTTTCTGTAATCGGCGTTAATACCGTATCCGCCAAGCCCTGCCCCGACTTTCAAAACATAATCACTATCATTTATATTCGCAAGTAGTTTTTCTTTGGCATCTGTAAGAACAGATACCACTTCTTTAAAACTTGCCTGTGCCGGATGAATTGTAGGCATAGTGATTGATGCAATACTGTTTTTATCAGAGTCAAAGAGGTCAAACTTTGTCTTTGTTCCTCCGCCGTCTATACCGATATAATAAGTCTTTGCCATTATACTTCCTCTATCTTTGCTTCCTTCATCGCAAACTTCTGCCACGGCCTGATATAATCCAAGAGGAACAACTCATCCTTATCAATATGACCCACTACCGAGCTCATACCTGAATTTTCCATATCGCTTAGAGCAATCTGCAACTCACCTGCATAATGGCCGTAGAGCGAACTCTCTATTATAATATCACCTCTTTTTATAGGTGCAGGATTTATCACCTCAAACTTTTCGCCCTTATACTTTACTCTGGAGGCGGTTGACCTTATAAAATTCTCAGATTTATCGCCTCTGTTAAAATGCATCTCTTTAAGTACTATAGTCCTTTCAAGTTTTGGAAGTTCCGGCAACAACTCTACATCAAAACACACTCTGTCAAGAGTTATACATTTAATCTTCTCAAGTTCCTCATCGCTTGGATAGCAGTTTGATATGATTATATCGTCAATATCTCCAAGGGCAATCATATGCTTAAGTTGCTTGTCAATCGCCATATTTCTGTGCATTTCAAGGCTTGGCAGTCCGAAATCTGTAGGCCAAGGTCCGAATGAACCTTTATTCCTCGTAGTTATAAAGGCTGCCGTATTAAGTCCGTACTTTTTAAATCTGCTTGTACAACTCTTAAAAAAGTCCAGTCCGAGTCCGCTGTAATTATGCGGATAAAAGTTGTGACATCCATAGAGATTGTACCTGTTCGGCTCATAGTTCATTATGGTGTCTATAGTGGACACATCATTTGACATATTTATCTCTATCTTCAGATTATATTCGTTGAAAGTCATCAAAGACTCTTCAAGTCCTGTAAAACCTATATCAAGCCTCAGACCGTCCGCACCTATCTCCTTAAAAAATCCCAAATCCTTATAAGAAATATTAAGCTTATCAAAAACAGCCGGTGATACATCGACTATTATTTCAAATCCCAAGCTTTTTGCATAAAGGTTAATCTCTCTAAAATCATGTATTATCTCTTCTTTTGATTTATTCACTGATAAAAGGCATGAGAAAATACGAGAAAAGCCGGAAGATCCGGCTTTCTTAATGTATTCAACAATATTTTCTACACTGTCTTTTTCAGGATAAATCGATATTCCAAGTCTACGCATAACTCTCCTTATCCTTATCTTTTTTATGCGGAAACTTCTCCGCTGTCCTCCAACTTCTTCAAGTCTGCATCATACTTATTGAAGAAAGGAAGGTAAATAAGTATTGACAATATTATCAACAGTACATTCAATATCAACGCTCTGATATCGCCGTTTGTTGCAAGGAACGCACCTATAGGTCCCGGCAAAGTCCATGGCACCGAAGCCACTACTCTGTTTACAAGTCCAAGCTCTGTTGCAATCCATGCGATTATTGCACAGATAATAGGATTGAGTACGAAAGGTATCAAAAGTACAGGGTTTAGAATAATCGGGCAACCGAAAATCATCGGCTCGTTGATATTAAACAATGCAGGTACAAACGCTACCTTACCAAGTGTCTTGGCATACTGTGATCTTGATCTTAACAGAAGTAAAATTGCAAGTCCGATAGTTGTTCCTGAACCTCCGATGTAGATAAACCACTGATAGAAAGGCTCCGGAGCTATGTTCGGAATAGCCGCTCCTGCTGCAAACGCATTTGAGTTCTGCTCAAGAAGCATAAGCCAAACAGGTCTTGTAAGACTTCCTACTACACTGCTTCCATGTATACCGAAACACCAGAAGAATGAGTCAAGGAATGTAAGAAGCAATACTGAAGGAAGTGTATCTGCAACATTTACTATAGGTCTGATAATAGAACCTACGATATCATGAACTTTTATACCGAGCCACATTGTGACTGTTGAGAAAAGAAGAAGAATGATAACTGTAGGTGTAAGTGCCTCAAAACTTCTTGCAACAGATTCAGGAACCTGCTCAGGCATTCTGATTTTAAAGCCTGACTTCTGTGTGAATCTGTAGATTTCTACAGCGATAAATGCTGAAATAATACCTACAAACATACCGTCAGAACCGATATATGACATACCAAGATGCCATCCTTCAGGAACAGCCTTGATATAATCAGCCAAAGCCTGATTGTTTGCAGCCAAGTTTGTAATTTCTTCAGTTGCCTCAGGTAATGATACAGGTACAACTGTCAAAAGAAATGCAAGCTCTGAAAGAATAGCTCCTGAAAGTCCGTCCAAATCATAGCTCTTTGCCAGCGAAAATCCGATTCCGAATACCGCATACAATGTCATAATATACATTGCCATACGATATGGAAGCAAGATTCTGCCTGCGTTTGCCTTAATAAACTGTGCAATACCCCAGCTTGCCGGCATCTGGTTAGGTAAGAACGCAATTACAAGGAAAAGTGAACTTACTACTACGATCGGCAAAGTGGCGATAATACCGTCCCTTATAGCTCTTAAGTGCCTTTGCTCACTGAGCTTTGCCATTGGTGTACTTAGATTTTTATCTAAGAATGCAGCAATTTTGTCAAACATTTTAGTTTCCTCCCGTTAACCCTTTCATTTGTGTATAAAGCTTAGGTCCACCCAGCGGTGAATAAGCCATAGGTTCAATAAGTGCACATGGAATATTCTGTGCATCTGCTGCAGCCTTGATGTTGTCGAATCTGTGACGAATCTGCGGTGCAACCATTACACAATTCCAACCGTTCTTTACCTCATCATCAACAGCCTGAGTACCGATTGCAAGCACTTCAATATCCTCTCCGTGTTTTGCAGCCTCTTTTTTCATATCAGATACTGAAGACTCACTAACTCCTCCAAGTCCTTGAACTGCCTCATAAACTTTATTTACAGTTCCTGTTCCAA
>NZ_CALLVU010000040.1 GCF_938015485.1 uncultured Lachnoanaerobaculum sp.
CTGACTGATACGGCGCATGTTCTACATGATCAAATGTAAGTTCAGGATCTGCCAAAAAAATCAACTTACCGTTGTCCACATTTCTTGGTGCACCTAGGAAGGTAACATATCTTGGCACCACATGGTATGTTATGGTATCACCCAGCTGAACATTGGTCATAGTCTGGTTACCGTTTACCTGCTGAGAATGCCTTTCCAAAAAAATATTTGCATAGTCAGGCTTATAATAATTTCTTACTACTGCGCTTCCTATTTCAGTACCGGCACTTGAATATGCATTACCGTAGTTGACTGTCACATCGGTATTTCCAAGTGCAAGCTTACCTTCTATTCTGGAGATCAGTGCAGGTGTATGCTTAGTCTCGGCAAAAAGTCCGACAGCATTTTCACCATATCCTGATATAGTTATCTCATCATCAAAGTCAAGTCTGATAGATTTATAATGCTTTTCAGTCATACTGTGGTCCGTATCCCACTTATAGAACGAATTCACAGTATTGGCGGGAGTATAGGCTATATTTGTAGCAATCACTTTTTCAGTATTATCATCATTTACACCTATCAGTTTATTATGAGAAAGCTTTGCAAGATTGGCGGCATCAAACATTGACTCCCAAACTCTGATTCCGTATCCTTTAAATATTACCGCGTCATTCGGTATATCTGCAATGGATTTGAACTTTACTACCGACCCGGCAGCCGGAGTCACTCCGTTACCCCAAAACTGTGATAAACCTATAATATATTTATTTACTCCACCGTTAGCATTCAAATGTACATATTTGTCATTGGTATAAAGTGCCGCACCATTTTCAGGTGGCAATACAATACTCTTGTGTAAATACAATTTTCTGGCGTATTTATAGTTTTTATAAACCTTTGACTTTCTTTCAGTACTCATATCTAAAGTACCGTTATCATTTATAAGGTAGTTCGTCTGCGGAAAATCAAGTCTTATCCCTGTAGTGTCATTAACACTCTGTGTAGAGTTGAACTTTACAGTAAAGTCCAAAAAGAAGTTTCCTCTGTTATTCCTCGGTACATCCTGTGTGATTGTGTGATCTGCGGCATTATAAGTCCAACTTGAATTGTTTGGAAGACTTGGATCCCAGTCAACGCTTGCAGGCAATTTTATTATCGTCCTTACATTCCTTCTGTCCATACCGAAGTTCGCACTTGTTACTTCTGTATCTGTAGTATTCTTCGTACCGTTATATATAATTGCACGTACCGGGTCCGTCACACCCGACTTTATATGTGTATGACTTGCATCCGTCTCATCATCAGATACCAATACACTGCCTGTATCTCCGTTGTTCCACCCGTCAATAACTCCGTTATCCGCTCCCGGAACTCCGACCACATTTGTGCTTGACGTGAAGGTCTTTGTCAATGAAGTAAGCTCAGTACCATCTTTTGTAAAAAGCTTTGTGACCATATTGTAGGTTTCACCGTCGGCAAAAACCTGTAATGTAGTCACTCTAAAAGGGTTTGCTATAGGAGGTGCTCCGGCTGTCAGTGAATTGTATGTTATCTTTATCATCCAATTGGTGGAATCCCATGTCACCGATACGGACTTTATCGTTGAAGAACCTGAGACATTACCCACAATGGGCTGTGCAAACTTATTTCTATCCAAATATATTATAGAATACGGCTCTGTATATGTTCCTACAGTTCCTGATATTCCTGCATGTAAATAATACTGTGTCTGCTGTCCCGAAAGTGTCGTGGTCTGATGTGCATCGACATATGTTATATCCGTTATCGCCGAACTTCCCGCACCTGTAGCTCTTACCTCATATGGCCGGAAAGCAAAAACCGTAAATATTACCAAAAATAATACATATAAAAACAACTTCTTTTTTTCTCTTACATTCATCTCTTTCTCCTATATTTTTATGTCAACCCTCGCTGTAAAATATTTTTATGATTCCACGATCATTCTTTAGAGTTATGCAAAACATAACCTCACTTTTGTATAATAACATTTTCAAATGTTAAATACCAGTAAAAATATAACAAGAAATAAACTTTCATTAAAAAAGTCGAGACTTTCGTCCCGACCGAATACTTCACAGTTATACACCTATTTATCATCGTAGTGTCCGCCACATTGTGCTATCTCTATCGCACCATCCGCTACTCTGAATATAAGCCTGTTCTTTTTATCTATTCTTATACTGTAAAATCCTGCCTGGTTTCCTCTCAAAGCTTCAGGTTTGCCGATACTGCTATAACCGTTTCTGTCAATACTCTCTATCAAAGTATTGATCTTTTTAAGTATCTTCTTATCTTTACTTTGCCACTCTTTATATTCTTCCCATGCCTCATCATGCCAAATCTTTCGCACTATTGCACCTCGATAAGCTCATGCTCTGAAATATTTTTGCCCGCCTTTATATCAGCTATCCTTTTATCCAGTACCTCTATATCTTTGGCGGAATAAAACGGGTCTGCAACCAAATCAAACGGTATTCTTCTCTCTTTTCCAAGCCTTTTGAGATAAATTGTAATCGCTGCGGACATTGATATTCCGATATCGTCACACACCTGCTCGGCATCTCTTTTTATTTTATCATCAATTCTGAAACTAACCTGCGCCATAGTAATATCTCCTTTTTGATTTTATTGTATTGCAAATGTTTGTATTTGTAAAGCGTAATTATGTGCTGTTATGATTGCATATATTGAAATTAAAAACGAGGCCACGTCTGTGACCTCATTCTTTTACATTTTCTTTCTAAACCTTACGAAAGCCAATAAGGATATTATAAGCATTATCACATAGATATATGTCTTATTCTTATCCGCAGTCTTCGGAACAGGCAGCTTTTTAGCTTTGTTCTCATCCTGTGGTACTACCATATTCGCCTTCTTTTTAGGCTGTGGCGTTACAGGGTTTAGATTTGTCGGGTTTTCATCTCTCTTGTCAATGGTTGCATTATCTATAAGCTTTATGCTCTTTGCAGGTCTAACGG
>NZ_CALLVU010000041.1 GCF_938015485.1 uncultured Lachnoanaerobaculum sp.
CTGAAACTTTACAATAGTCCCATTATAACCAGTGTTTTTAATATACGTAAGAGTTGGAAAAGTAAATGTTTCAGAGGAAGCTGTTAATTTTCCTGTACTTTTTAGTGTTTCTAAATCTGTTTTTGTCATAGCCCTATAAAACACTTCTCCATTTTCATAAACTTCATAATCACCTATCCTCTTAATAAACTTACCTAAATTAAGTTTTTCAACTAATTTAGAAATACTCTTTCCTGCAATTCTTGTAACTTCCTCAGCAATGTTATTAGGTAAAGTTATTCTATTTCTATTAGCACTTTCTAATGTCTCTTGGGCTAATTGTTGGATTTCTCTACTTGTATAAATATCTGCGGATAAATTAATTGTCTGAGTTTCTGGCAAACTTCCTCATTTTCGCAACCCTCACCATAAGTTAAGAAAATATCAGCAGTAGCACTTCCTACTTCAACTCCCCCAATAACTGTTTTAAGTTTCCTATACGCTTGAGGAACTTCCTGTATACCTTTTAAACTATTTAAGCCTATTACAAAAGAATATGTATCAATATACAAGAAATTAAACCTTATATTGTCAAACATTCACTATCACCTTCGTTCACTACTCTTTAATTGTATTATATAAAATATCATCCTTTCATTCAATAAAAATATATGATACTGAAATACTGAATAAAACAAACTTACTATAATATTTGTAAGTATCTTATAATACCTTTACATACTTAATATCGCAATAACTTTTATACTCTATATACAAACTTTATGAAATCTTATTCATTCCCTACTGGACTTAAATACTATATCAATGTATACTTTACTAAATAATATTTGCCGGCGGCAAGTATTTATCTGAAAGGAGAGAGTGTATGGAGATACCTTACAAGATTTATTTGGAAGAAAGTGAGATGCCGAAGTATTGGTACAATATGAGAGCCGATATGAAGAACAAGCCGGCTCCGCTTTTAAATCCCGGAACACATAAGCCTGTTACTGCCGACGAGTTGTCACATGTATTTTGTAACGAGCTTGTAAAACAGGAGCTTGACGATACTACAGCATTTTTTGAGATACCTGAAGAAATAAGATCATTTTACAGAATGTACAGACCTGCTCCGCTTGTCAGAGCATACTGCCTTGAGAAACAACTCGGCACACCTGCAAAGATTTATTACAAATTTGAAGGAAACAATACAAGCGGAAGCCATAAGTTAAACTCTGCTATAGCTCAAGCCTACTATGCTAAGGAGCAGGGACTTAAAGGAGTTACTACAGAAACAGGTGCAGGACAGTGGGGTACGGCACTTTCTATGGCATGTGCATACTTTGACCTTGACTGCAAGGTATACATGGTTAAGGTATCTTATGAACAGAAGCCTTTTAGACGTGAGGTAATGAGAACCTACGGCGCTTCGGTAACACCTTCACCTTCTATGGAGACAGAAGTAGGAAGAAGAATCCTCGAAAAGCATCCGGGAACTACAGGAAGCCTTGGCTGTGCCATCTCAGAGGCCGTAGAAAAGGCTACTACAAGTGAGGGCTACAGATATGTACTTGGAAGTGTATTAAACCAGGTACTTTTACACCAGTCAATCATCGGACTTGAGACTAAGGCTGCACTTGATAAGTACAATATCAAGCCTGATATCATTATAGGCTGTGCAGGCGGCGGTTCAAACCTTGGCGGGCTTATCTCTCCGTTTATGGGTGAGAAGCTTAGAGGTGAAAGTGATGTAAGAATACTTGCTGTAGAGCCTGCATCATGTCCAAGCTTTACAAGAGGAACATTTGCCTATGACTTCTGTGACACAGGTATGATGACTCCGCTTGCAAAGATGTATACACTTGGCAGTGACTTCATTCCTTCCCCAAGCCACGCAGGCGGACTAAGATACCACGGAATGAGTTCTACACTCTCACAGCTTTATCACGACGGATATATGGAAGCAATTTCAGTAAACCAGACAGATGTATTCAAGGCTGCAGAGTACTTTGCAAGAACAGAGGGCATACTCCCTGCTCCTGAGAGCTCACATGCTATATATGCCGCTATTGAAGAAGCTAAGAAATGCAAAGAGAGCGGTGAGGAAAAGACTATTGTATTCGGACTTACAGGTACAGGTTACTTTGATATGGTAGCTTACGAGAAATTCCATGACGGAAAAATGGATGATACCGTTCCAAGTGATGAAGAACTTAAAAAATATGCGGCTATGTTGCCTAAAGTAGACTAAAAACAAGAGCTTTATTTCATAATACAAACGCCAAGCGCTACAAGTATTATGAAATAAAGCTCATTTGCATTTATATATTTTATTTATTCTCTATCAAATAATATATCGCACCGATAAGTCCGGCGTCATTTCCAAGTTTTGCAGATACTATTTCAAGACCTTCTAGGAATCTCGGCATTACTTTTTCATGTACTTTTTTACTAAGACTTTCAATAAACTCTTTTCTGGTGCTTACTCCGCCTCCTATAATAACCTGTTCAGGGTTAAAGATGTGGACAAGCGAAATAATCCCAAGTGATATATCATCCACCCATTTATCAACCGCCTGCTTTAAAAGTCTGTTTTCATTTAAAGCATGAAATATCTTTCTTCCGTTGATATTTTCTTCAAAGTCTTTCGGGAAAGCTGTCGGATTTTCTTTTTGCAGTTTTGAGACGCTTCTTACAAGCGCCGTTGTGGAAGCATATCTCTCAAGACATCCTACATTACCGCATGAACAGCTCTCTCCGTCTCCATGTATCACTATATGTCCTATCTCTCCTGCCAGTCCTCTTTTACCAAGTAAGATTTTATCATCAACTATGATGCCTCCTCCCACTCCGGTACCGATAGTTATAGCAACAATATTTTTATGGCCTCTTCCCGCTCCGATCCATTTTTCACCCAGAGCCGCACTGTTTGCATCATTTATGACTATAGTTTTGACTGAATATTTCTTTTCAAAGCTTTCCTTTATCTTTGAGCCTACCCAGTTCTTTATATGTCCGGCGCTGCCGATTACCTCGCCTTTTTTGGAGTCTATCTGACCTGTAGCCGATACGCCTATTCCGGATATCTCAGTAAAGTCAAGTCCGCTTGAAGCTATAAAATAATCCGTCTTTTCCAAAACAGTCTTAAGTATGGGCGTTTCATAACCGTCAAACGATACGGAGAACTCATCCCTTTGAAGTATATTGCCGTCCTCGTCAACAAGTCCAAACTTTGCGGCGGTTCCGCCTATATCAATTCCTAAATATACTTTATTCATCATAGAAATTTCTTCTTGGCATCAACTATCATCTTTGCTGCCGCTTTTGCAATCTCTTTATCGGCGTCTGTCAATTCAACAAGCGGCTTTCTTACACTGCCGATATCAAGTCCCTCATTGATTCTAAGAACTTCCTTTATCATTGCATACATATTTCCATGTCCTGATGTAAGCTTCTCAATAATGTCGTTTACATCGTACTGAATATCTCTTGCTCTCTTGATATCACCGCTCTCTATGCTCTCATTCATTGCAAGGAAAAGCTCAGGCATTGCACCGTATGTTCCGCCTATTCCGGCTCCGGCACCTATTACTCTGCCTGAAACGAACTGCTCGTCAGGACCGTTAAATACAATGTAGTCGTCTCCTCCGTCTCTTACAAATCCTTGAATATCATATGTAGGCATTGATGAGTTCTTTACACCGATAACATTCTTGTTCTCTCTCATCTTTGCATAGAGTCCTCTGCTTAAAGCCACTCCTGCAAGCTGTGGAATATTGTAGATAATGAAATCAGTATTCGGTGCCGCACTGCTGTAATCATTCCAGTACTGTGCAATGGCGTACTCCGGAAGCTTAAAATAAATCGGCGGAATTGCGGCTATAGCATCTACTTTAAGACTTTCGGCATGAGCGGCAAGCTCCATACCGTCCTTTGTATTGTTACATGCTATATGATTTATTACAGTAAGATTTTCTCTGACCTTCATTACGTTCTCAAGAACAACTTTTCTGTCTTCTACACTTTGATATATACACTCACCTGAAGAACCGTTTACATAAACGCCTCTTACCTTTTTATCCACAAAATACTCTGTAAGCGCTCTTACTCTTTCAGGACTTATCTCTCCCTTTTCATCATAGCAGGCATAAAATGCCGGTATAACACCCTTATATTTATCTAAATTTCTCATAGTTCCTCCTTATACCAGAGATAATATCAAAAGGGCCAAAATAAATTTGACCCCCTATCAAATATTTATAAGCTTAGAATATCACTCATTGAATAGTTTTTCAATAAATAAAATTATTTTGAAAGTACTTTCAATACTTTCTATGCTTTATCATTTTATAAACTCAATCCGAAACCGAGTTCGTAATAATTTCCTACACTGTCTCTGTATGCATAAGCCTTTCCGTTTTCATCCTTCATGCTTTCAGGCATATATTTATCCTTATCATATCCCGGAACATCATTAGGACTCACACATACTCCGTCTTTATTTACTGCAATAACTTCATCTCCCCTAGGCAATGTAAGCGGAAGCCTGGCAATCGGCGAATACTCACCTAATATAACATCCAAAACAGCCTCATCATAAGTATCAAATCCTGCACAGAGTGCATCTACATAAGGCTCAAACTCACCTAAAAGCCATGGCAGTGAAATATTTATATTTCCTACGACCTTGCCGCCTTTCCTATGGATTGTATCCGATATAACCTTTATTCTATTTGCATTTGCAACAGTGGTTTCCTCATGCTTCTCATCTAAAGGCAATCCGTCTTCACTTACATTACATACTGTTTTGCCGTCACATATGTCAAGCTCCAAATATCCCTTTGTAGCATTGAAATACTCTCCGGAAGTCGGATTTACAAGTAATATTGCTATATCGGCATCCTCAAATTCTTCTACTATATTAAGCTTATCTGCAAAGAGTTTTCTAAGTTTTTCACTTCTCTTCTTTGCCTGCTCTGCATTTTTGTTAAAGCATTCAATATAGACCTTCACGCCTTTCTTTAAAGGAAGAGTTCCGTCATTCTTTAATAAAACCACACTCTTTCTATGAGCAAGCTCTGAGACTTCTCTATCCTTCTTATCATTTATGATATCTTCAGCCGCCTTAGGATCTCTGTATGGATTGTCAAATATTCCAAGTGCAAACATTTCCGTCAATGTTCTTTTTATAGCCTTATCAAGTGCTGCTTCACTAAGTGTAATATCCGCCTTTTTAAAGCCTGTTGGTATATCATGGCTCTCATAATAGTCATTACTCGCTCTTTCAAGGGCTTCTTTTGTTTCCTTTAAATCAAATAAGCCGCTTATAAGATCCACCTCTCCGTTGTTTATGGCAAAGGCAATTCTTTCAGCCGTATCAAGGGACTCAACTCCCCAACACATATTGTGGACAATACCTGTATCCGAATTTATATAACCTTTAAATCCAAGCTGCTCTTTCAAAAGTTTCTTTATAAAGTAATCGTTGTAAGCAAATCCCAGAGGTTTCATCTCCACATCATTGTCCTCCGGATCCTTTTGGATTGCGCTCTTATCACTTGCAGGCTTTGCATAGTACGGCATTATGGATGAAACATTCTTTGCTATGGCGCTCTCAAATGCCGGAAGATGATAATCTCTTAAGCTGTTTTCTGTAGCGTATACATTCCATTGCCCCGCCTTATAATGAGGATCAAAACCGTTCTCTCTGGCACCTCCGCCCGGAAAATGCTTTACGGTCATAGCCACTCCGTCAGCGCTAACTCCCTTATCACTTCCCTGTACTAAAGGTACAAGCTTTTCAAATATATCTTTAATAAGCTTCGGATCCTCTCCGAATGTGCCATAGGATCTTTGCCATCTCGGATCTGTAAGTACATCGGCCATATACATATAGCCTTTTTTGATACCTGTCGCATCCCATTCTTTTCTTACGGTGTTTCCGAATTCTTCGATAACTCCAAGTCCCTCACCCTTTGCAATGGCTGCAATACCGAGAGTTCCCGGCCAGGTTGCAAATACACCTGTAGCATCATTCATTCCGAATATGGTTTCACCGTTTTCATTTCTTGAGTTTGAGATTATTTCAACCGGAACAAAATGCTCACATTCCTCAGCCTTAGCATTTAACTGATTTACCCAGTCAACAAGGTCCTTAGGACTTGGATTTTTTCTGAATATAAGATGTCTGGCAAACCATTCCTTAATGGCAACAGATGTACTTGGCAGATTTTGTATACCGAAGATTGTTTTTGCATTTACAAGCTCACCTTCATCCAATACTCCCGATTCATCCAGCTTAGTTTTATCCTCCTGATCAAATCCCATTCTCCAGTCACTTGCAAAAAGCAGACCAATCTTCTCATCAGTGCTTAAAACCTTCACATAACTTTGCGCTCTTTGAAGAGGCGAATTTCTCCAGTCATCAAAGTCTTTAAACTCTCCGGAACCGTCTATATCTTTAAAATACATCCCGTCAACTTCAAATACCTTCCTGCCACAACTGCCTATGGTTGCACCGTTTTTATTCTTATAAAACTTTACTCTATCCGATGCCTTTACTGCCATTTATTCTCCCACTCACTTTCTTTAAAACCTACCAAGGCAAAATCATCTCCCAAAACTATAGGTCTTTTTATAAGCATTCCGTTTTCTGAAAGGAGCTTGAGCTTTTCATCATCACTCATAGTGTCCATTTTTTCTTTGATATTCAGCTCTCTATATAGCATACCGCTTGTATTAAAAAGCTTCTTTATAGGAAGACCTGAATACTCCAAAACCTTTTTTAACTCTTCTACACTTGGAGTCTCCTCTACAATATTCTTCTCTGTAAACTCTACATTTTTATCCCTTAACCACTTTCTTGCTTTCACACAAGTTGAACATTTCGGATAATGAAATACTAACATAAAAATCTCCTTTATTATTTTGCAGAAAGCAGCTCTATTACAGCTCCCTTTACAAATTCATTTTCACAAACACTGTAAATTTCACCCATTACTTCAGCTGCATTTTTGGAATTATACTTTCGTATTACCTCCATTACCTTTGTCTTTAAATCATATTCTATCTGTGCTTTATTTAGAATGTCAAATACTTTGTTTTGTATGCTCTTATGCAAAATATATCCCGAGTCTTTCACTTCAACCTCCAGCGTGGATGTTGTGGAAATTTCAGGCAATCTTATAATCAAAGCATTTTTATTTTCATCATATTCCGTACACAGTGGTGTTACGGAACTTTTATCCGATAAAATATTAAGCTCGCTTTCTCTTCCTGCACCGTAGAAATGCAAAATATATTTTCTTTTTTTTCTTGTTGCATTTTTATTTCCTGAAACCGGGTGAATCTTAAATATCTGCTTATCATTTTCATCAATCAGCTCGTACTTTGTAAAAGCCCAGTCGGACTCTACATAAGTCTTATACTCTTTTTCATCCTCTGCAAGGATAAACTCTCCCGACTTACCTGTAAAAATATTCAAATCAAGCTCTGAAGGACTTTTAATATCATTTGTACTTATATTTGTATCAAGCGGCAAAATACTTCCGGCTCTTGCAAATACGGCAATATCTTCAAGATCCCTATATATTTCAAGCTCACGATTTCCGCTGTATCTTACTCCGGTAAAGATATCAAACCACTCACCCTCAGGAAGCCATATCTTTGTCTTTGCCAAACCGCTTTCCCTGTCAAGCTTTTTTGTCACAGGACATACTATCAGATCATTTCCGAAGTAATACTCATTTTTGTAATTATAGACCTTGTCATTTTCAGGTTCATAGTAATACAGCGGCAGTATTAAAGGAAGTTTGTCAACATTGGCTCTTTTGTTCATAGTATAAAGATATGGTATAAGTCTGTGTCGAAGCCTTAAATATTTCTTTGTTATTCTTTCCGCAATCTGATTGTACTTCCAAGGTTCTTTTCCTGAAAACTCATTGCAGGTACTGTGCAATCTCATTATAGGTGAGAATACCCCGAACTGTACCCATCTGACAAACATCTCGTCATCTCGTACTCCGTTCATATGTCCGCCAATATCATGGCTCCACCATGCATATCCGATATTTGATGCTGTAGCTGTAAAATATGGCTGAAAATCAAGACTGTCCCATGTAATAATGGTATCTCCGGAAAATCCTATAGGATATTTGTGGCTTCCCACTCCTGCATATCTTGAAAGTATTAGACCCCTTCCCTCATCTCTTCTTTCTGAATCTTTATAGTGGAAATAGTTTAAAAGCCATAGAGGATCAAGTCCCTTATGTCCTGAATTTTCCCCCTGTTGCCAGTCTATCCACCAGTAATCGACTCCCTGCTTTTCAAGTGGATGATGAACATGTTTAAAATATCCTTCTCTGAATTTATTATCGGCAATATCAAAAAGTACAGGTTCTTCCTTTTTAATATCTACACCCATAAATTCTCCCATATCCTTGTAGCAATCTTCATATGCCCTTATACCGTCTGCCGGATGTACATTCAGTAAGACCTTATATCCTCTTGTATGCAGTTCACTTAAAAATTCCTCAGGGCTTGGGAAAAGTTCCTTATTCCATGTATAACCTGTCCATCCTGTACCGAATCTGCCTTCCACATCCGTGATATGCCAATCCATATCAATGACGGCAACATTAAACGGAATATCTTCACTGTCAAATCTGTCCATCAAATCCAGATATGACTTTTGAGTGTATTTATAATATCTGCTCCACCAGTTTCCAAGTGAAAATCTGGGCAGTAGAGGTAATTCTCCACTGAGAGTATAGAAATCCTTCAATGCCGTCAAGAAATCAAGACCATATCCGAAGAAATATAAATCTATTGCTTCAGGATCTTTTCTTAATTCAAACCCATCCTTTGTTATAAGCATTGAATTGCTGTCATCCACTACAGACCACATCTGTCTTGAAACAATTCCCTCTCCAAGCTCCGTTGCTCCGTCAATATTATCAAGAGTTCTTGTTGTTCCTTTTAAACTCTCATTCTTATCTCCATAATGCCATACGCTTGAAGTTGTTCCGTAATTTCCGCTTACATTTATCCTTAAGCCTTCACCTGTGAATTCTTTTTTATCATATATTACTCTTAGATAATCTGTAACTATAACCAGTTTGTTTTCACTGTCTAAAACATCAAACTTTGCTTTCGGGAACTTTCTGTTTGTAACAGCCGCCGTCTCTTCATCAACAAATATATTTTTTTTACTGTATTCAAATCTTATAAGTCTGTCGGTAAGAATACTTATTCTATAATTATTTCCTTTAATTATTGAAGCCTCTGTCGCCTTTGTATTTACCATTTTATCCTCTTTCTATTTTCCATATTTCAAAAATCATTCTCTCGCCTCCGGATACTCATTGCAAAGCAGTCTGTATGGCTCTTCATCCTCTTCAATCTCAGGGAATCTGCCGATATCTTCATAGAACCTGTTATCTATATTGTCGTCATTACATTGTGAAACTTCACCTATAAGCACACTTCCGCTTCTCGGCTCAACATGGAACTCATGATATTGATGTGGCCATATGGTGATACTCTCTCCCGGCAAAAGTTTTACAAGACTTCCCGCCTTTACATAGTATGATCTTCCGTCTGAGTTTATAAGTACATCCGAGTCGGCAAGTCCGCCCTTACCGTCATCATTATATACCTTTATAAGAAGTGTGCCGCCGCCTCTGTTGATGATATCCTCCGATTTAAACCAGTGAAAATGCATAGGTGCCATCATATCGTCTCTTAGGAATAATAGCTTCTCCGCATAGACTTTTTTATACTTCTCATTGTTTCTGTTTCCGTTTCTAAGTGTAATAAGTCCGAAACCTATCTTATCAAAATCTCCGAGTCCGAAGTCTGTGATATCCCATCCGAGCATATTATCTCTTATTTCATCATATTCATGCCCTTTATTTTCCCAATCTTTCGGTGACCAGTTGCAAAACGGCGGCAGATTGAAGCCGTTATCTTTTATAAGTTCCTCCATCTCTCTTATGATGCTGTTAATTTGTGATCTTTTCATTCCTTTCCCCTTTCTTGTAACAAATATTTGCTCATTTGTCTTTGCAATATTCTAAGTGCATTTTCTATATCATCTCCTTGATTTAAATTTGAAATCTTGGAGTCCGCCAATGCTATAGCTTCTTCATACCCGCTAAATCTCGGCTTAGCACTACCGTTTTCCAATATTTGACAAATAAGCTTAGAATCAATAATATCTTCATTTTCTTTAAATATATTCTCAGATTCTCTACTTTCCATAACTTCCTTAAGCACAGATGCTACCGGCATATCATTATACAATTTCTGCTGTATCTGTATATCATAGCTTAAAGTTTTCAAAAATTCCCATGCCGGCTTTTTCTTTTTCGATTTTGCACTTATTGCAACATTCAAGCTGTCAACCATACTGACATTATTCCCTGTCTTTCCTGCCGGCATAGGTATACAGTCCCATGCAAAACCGGTATACTTTTTTATTTTATACGGATAAGATTTATACGTTCTGTATTCTGCAAGTGACATCTGACTGAATGCTACCCTACCGCTGTCAAACTCCTCCTTTGTTACATTTTGATTGCCGTTCAAATCCTCCAAGCTTTTTACAAATCTGATTGCATCCGCCAAGCTTTCTTGATTAAAATATGAATTCTTTCCGTCTTCTGTAAACAATGTAACACCGTTTGATAATGCGGCATTTATCCAATCATATCTGTATATTCCAAAATAATCAGGATTCCCGTCCAAGTCTCTGTCTAAAGTTACCATCCTGCATACTTTATAAAAATCCTCAAAAGTGTAGTCATTCTCAGGTATATTCAAATGTAAATTTTCAAGTAATGTTCTGTTCACAAACATCAATGTCGGCATCGCTTCGTATGGAAGTGCATACCTATGTCTCTCAAAGACTCCCGAATTTGCAATCTCACTATAGTACTTATTTATATCAAAGTTTTTATCCTCTTCCACATATCCGTCAAGTTTTTCTATGAGCCCCAGATTTATATAATTTTCAAAATCATCATCAAGTACCATAAACACATCCGGCATCTCATCCTTTAGAACTCTTTTTGCCATCCACTCACTGTAATCCTCTTTCGGAATACCGCTCTCATACTTTATCTTTATACCCTTATGCTCTTTTTCAAATTTTTCTATTGCACTGTCAATGACAGAATAACTTTCCTTTACCGCAACTCCCCAGTTACTGCCGTTAAACATGGCAAACTCTATCACTGTTTCTTCAGGTCTGAATTTATAAAAAACTGTGCCTAAAAAAATAATCAAAAAGGCTATACCTGTATATATAAATATACCAACTTTTTTTACTTTCACAGCTCACCTCTGCTGATTGCCCAAATAGCTAACTGAGTTCTGTCTCTCAGTTCCAATTTATCCAGTATATTCGACAAATAATTTCTTACAGTTCCCTCCGAGAAACTTAAGTCCTTGGCAATTTCCTTATTACTTTTGCCTTTTGAAACCTCCTTTATTATAGTCCATTCATTTTTTGTAATCATTTTTATATTTTCTACAGGCACATGTATAGTTTCATTATTTACAGCCAATTTTGAGAAAAACTTTAAAACCTTTGAAGCAATATCAGGGTTTATCATTGCTTGTCCCTGATATACCGTATTTATCGCCTCAACCAGACTGTCCATACTTATTCCTTTAAGCAGATAACCGCTTGCACCGTACTTCAGTGCATTGAATACATATTCATCATCATCAAAAGTGGTAAGTATGATTATCTTTATATCAGGGTAACCTTCCTTAATAATCTTTGTACAGGACACGCCGTCAAGTCTCGGCATTCTGATATCAAGAAGTATTATATCAGGTCTTTTTTCTCTAACACTTCTTATTACCTCAAGACCGTCAGACACCGCATCAGTCACCTCTATATCAGGTTTACTGTCAAGGATTATCTTTAAGCTTTCTCTTATCAGTTCCTGATCATCCGCAATTAAAACTTTAACCATATTCCTCTCCCCATCTTATCGGTATCATCGCCTCCACAATAAAGCCGTTCTCACTTTTAAAATTCACCTGTCCTTTTAACATATTTACTCTTTCTCTTATATGTCTAAGTCCAAACCCTGACTCAATCTTTTCACAACCTATTCCGTCATCATGAATAATAAGTCCGATACTCCCGAAGTTTTTCTTTACAACGACTTCTATATTTTTAGCATTTCCATGCCTTATAGAATTTGTCAAACTCTCCTGTACAATTCTATATATAGCCATCTCCTCATCTTCATCAAACTTTAAATTTATATCCTCACAATTAAATATTATATTTACGCCTGCCACCCTCTTTGTATTCTCAACAAGTTCTTTTATCGCACTTTCCAGATTCAGCCTGTCAGGTGCATCCGGTCTAAGTGAACTGACGCTCATCCTGATATCTTTTATACCGTTTCTGCTTACTTTAGATAACAAATCCAACTGATTTCTAAGCGGAGTCTTCTCATCTCCTGCAAGTGCTATGCAGGCGTCTATTCCGGCTGCAAGTCCTGTAAGCGTATGCCCCAAAGTATCATGTATCTCTCTGGCTATACGATTTCTCTCTCTAATCTCTGCAAGTCTTGCATTATCCATTAAAGATCTTTCCAACTCTATATTGGCTTTTTGCAAATCAAAGTTTGCTATTTCAAGTTGTTTATTAAGTTCAATATTTTTCTCTATAATCTCTTCTTTGTTCACTATTATACTGATACAACAAAGTATAAAACTTACTACTGTCATCAAATTAAGTGCATTGTATATAAAGAATATAACTGTCTGCAAACTTGTACTGCAAACCCTTATATATGCTGAAATATCATATATATTTATAAACAGCTTGACCAAATCATGTGTTGTAAACAAATAACTTACGGTTGCAGCTACTATAACTATTGATATATATTTATTTTTCTTCAAATAAATCAGGGCATTGGCAAATGTCCAAAGCAATATTCCGTTGTAATTAAAATTCAACAATATAATACATATCAACTCTAAAATAAACTCAATCATAAATGTTACAAATATTATGTATGTACCATTTAATCTGTTGCTGCTCCTTACACTAAAAGTCACTATAAAACATATAGACGAAATAACTGTAAATATAAGTATATGCATTGTATTGCCGGGTATACTCACAGATCTTGATATAAACAGCTTTGCTTCATGCATATCTATTATTCTTGCCGTGATTATCCATACAAATCCTGAAATCAAAATCATCGTTGTAACGGATATAATAAGCATAAGCTCAAGTATTTTGTTTATTTTTAAGTTTCCTATACTTTTCATATTATTGCCACTTTGATATATCAAATTTAGTTATATTTCCTGCATTTATAAGGTCAACACCTATATAAATATCACTCTCTATATCTTTTTTATTCAAGTAATCATATGCCGTTCTTGCCGCCTCTTTACCCATAGATATAGGATGCTGTGCTACAGTAGCGGTAAATAACCCCTGCTTTATAAGCTTTTTAGCATCCGGTGAACCGTCCACTCCGTAAATCAAAAGATTTGTACCTCTTTTTTCTTTTAATGCCGCCAATGCACCTATCGCTGTAGGATCATTCATTCCGAAAATGACATCTATTTCCTTACTGTTTGACCTCAAGTACTTATTCATAGCCTCATTTACAGTTTCTATTTCACTAACGCCGTCTATTTCGTCTACAATCTCATATTCAGGTCTGCTTTTTATAGTATCTATAAATCCCTGTCTCCTTTGAACCATAGATGAAGCAATGAGGTTTGCTACAATAAGAATTTTTGCTCCCTCCGGCTTTTTTTTCAACAAATCATTCGCCAACAATACACCTGCTTGGTAATTATCAGACTGAATCGTACTTATTACCCCGACTCTGTCATCCACATCCGTATCCAACAAAATAACCGGAACCCCCCTTTTCTTGCATTCATATAATGCACTTTCTATTCCACTCCTGTCCACTGCATTTGCAAACAAAATATCAATACCTTCATTAAGCATATCTATAATTTGTGCATTTTGTCTACTCTGGCTCTGTGCCGGATCTCTCGTTATAAGTATATCACCATTTGCTTCAATAGTATCCCTTAAATTTTCGTTAAGTACGTTAAAATACGGATTATTCATTGTCATATATGTTGATCCGAATATAATTTTCTTATTCCTACTTCTGAACTTTACAAAAAATATCAATAAACACAATAAAAAAACATATGCTAAGAGCATCAAAAATACTCTTAGCCTAGTTTTATCAGTTCTTTTCATTATTTACTCTTTTTCAAATTTCTAATATAGTCAATGAAAACTGCAAGCAATATAACAACACCCTTTACAACTGTCTGCCAGAAAGAATTTACATTCATAAGATTAAGTCCGTTGCTGAGTATTCCTATAATCAATGCACCTACCAATGTTCCTCCAAGTTTTCCGTATCCGCCCGACATAGAAGTACCGCCCACTACAACTGCCGCTATCGCATCCATTTCGGCACCGTCACCTGCTGTAGGTTGCCCTGAATACATACGAGAAGCCAAAATCACTCCGGCAAGTCCCGCCATAAGCCCTGAATATGTATAAACTAAAAACTTTACCTTTGATACACTTATTCCTGAAAATCTTGCCGCCAATGTATTTCCACCAACCGCATATATATATCTTCCTATCTTTGTTCTGTTCATAATAAGTACGGATATAATAAATACCACTATCATTATTAAAACAGGTACCGGTATAATTCCTATATATCCTGCACCGATCCACTGCCACTGTTTTGAAACAACTCGTACAGGGGATCCTCCTGTATATACTCCTGCAAGACCTCTCGCAATATTCATAGTAGCCAATGTCACTATAAACGGAGGTATAGTAGTTCTTGAAATAACAAAACCGTTGAATGCACCTATTATAAGTCCTATAAGTATTCCTATAATCATCGCCAGGTGTATACTCATTCCATATCTTGATACGCAACCTGCCGCAAGTACTCCTGAAAGCGCTATTACGGAACCTACAGACAGGTCAATACCTCCAAGTATTATTACCATTGTCATTCCACAGGCAAGAAGCATATTTGTAGATATCTGCCTTAATACATTAAAAACATTTTTTGTTGTAGGAAATGAACTGCTTGTTGCAGGAAACACTGTAAGGAATACTGCAAGCACCAGCAATGCAATTATTATTCCCATATTCTCTTTAAAAAAATTTAACGCCTTTTTCATACAACCTCCTATATAGCGGCCAGTGCCATAATACTTTCTTGTGATATTTCTTCATGTTCTATACAACCTCTTATCATACCTGCCGCCATAACATATACTCTATCACTCATGTTTATTATCTCAGGTAACTCTGACGATATCATTATGATTGATACGCCGCTTTTCACAAGCTCATTCATTATCTTATATATCTCCGACTTTGCCCCGACATCTATTCCTCTTGTGGGCTCATCCAATATAAGAATCTTCGGATTTGTAGCCAGCCACCTTCCAATCATTACCTTTTGCTGATTACCTCCGGACAGATTTCCTATTATCTGCTCTTGTGACGGCGTCTTAGTATTCATCATATCTATGTACTTCTTAGTTATTTCCGTTTCCTTTTTAACATTTACATTCAAGTTTTTTATAAACTCATCCAATACTTCAATAGTAGTATTATATTTTATATCCTGTATCAGATAAAGTCCTTGCTCTTTTCTGCTCTCAGGCACTAACGCAAGTCCGTTTTTTATTGCATCTCTCGGATCTTTTATATCAACTTTATTTCCGTCAATATGAATTGTCCCTGTAACACCTTTTGAAAGTCCGAATATAGCTTCCATTGTCTCACTTCTGCCTGCACCTACAAGTCCGGCAAAACCGATTATCTCACCTTTCTTTAACTCAAAGCTGACGTCTTTTACCTTATTATTATCATTTAAATTTTCTACTTTAAGTACAATATCTTTAGACGGCATAAAGTCTCTAACATAGTAATTTGTCAAAGTTCTTCCAACCATCATAGCTATAAGCTCTTCTTTGTTGGTATCCTTTACAACCTTTGTACCTACATATTCACCGTCTCTCATTACGGTTACTCTGTCACATATCTCCTCAAGTTCACTCATCTTATGTGATATATAGATAATACCAACCCCTTTTTTAGTCAAATCCCTCATAATGTTAAACAGATTTTCCACTTCTCTGTCACTTATCGAGGAAGTCGGCTCATCCATGACCAAAATCTTGGCATTTACAGATACTGCTTTTGTTATCTCAACCATTTGCTGCTTTGCTATAGGTAGATCCTTTATAAGTTCTCTTGAATCTATATCCATACCCAAATCATCCAGTATTTTCTGAGCATCCTTTTCCATCTTTGAAATATTTACAGTGAACCCTCTACCGCTTTCTCTGCCCAAATATATATTCTCTGCAACACTCATATATGGTACCAATACAAGTTCCTGATGTATTATTGCTATATTATTATTTGAAGCATCATGTACTGAATCTATAGATACTTTCTTCCCGTCTATCTCTATTTCTCCCTCATCAAGGCTGTATATTCCACCAAGTACTTTTATAAGTGTTGATTTTCCTGCACCGTTTTCCCCAAGAAGTGCATGTACCTCACCTGCCTTCAGATCAAAGTTTACCTTATCTAATGCCTTAACTCCCGGAAAACTTTTTGATATATTTTTCATTCTCAATAAAATATTATCTGCCACTGTTTCACCTGCTTTATTTTCAAAATAAGGCACCCAAAAGGATGCCCAAAATTATAATTGATATTTTTTTCAGCTCATACTTTGATGAGAATATCATTGCCAGCCGTCTGTGCCATACTGTGCTACATTATCTGATGTAATAAGGAATGTATCTACAGGGTATCTCTCCTCAACCTTCTTTCCCTCTACATAGTCATACATTATCTGAACAGCCTTCTCTGCTATGGAAACAGGAGATTGTGCACCGCTTCCCTCTATCAATGAGTCTCCTGATGCAAGCTCGGACTTTATATCCGGTGAACCGTCAACACCGTAAATCATACATTTTTTGATTCCTGCCGCATTTGCTGCCGCCAAAGCACCTAAAGCAGTAGGATCATTTCCTCCAAATATAGCAACTACATCAGGATTTGACTGTAATAAGTCCTCTGCAATACCCATTGCAACTTGAAGATTTCCCTTAGCATCCTGCTGTGCTACGACCTCAAAGCCGTGATCCTTGATAGCATCCATAAATCCGTTTGTTCTGTCTACAACCGATTGCATAGTCGGGGAGTCTAAAACTATGATTTTTCCACCGTTAGGAGCTTTCTTTACCAAATCTTCTCCTACAACCTTTCCTGCATTGTAATTATCTGAACCTGTATATGAAACCAGATATGACATATCTCCAACCTCAGTATCAAATCCAACCATCGGTACTCCTGCTTCCTTAGCCATATCAAGTGCCGGAATAATACCCTGTGCATCAACCGGATTCATAAACAGACCGTCAAGCTTTTGTGAAAGCATATCTTCAACCTGTGAAATCTGCTTTGTAACATCATTTCCCGGATCCGTTACAATAAGTTCATCACCCTTTGCCTCTACCAACTCCTTTATTTTGTCCTGAATTGTAACAAAGAACGGATTAGTTCCATCCATACATGTATAGCCGAACTTGTAGTGCTTTCCACTGCTCTCACTGCTGCTTTGAGCCTCGCTCTTTTCTGTTGTAACAGCCTCTTTGCTGTCTCCCTCAGAAGCTGCTTTCTTTTCTCCGCCGCATGCAACCAAACTTGCTACCATTGTCAGTGCCAATGCACCTGCCATTAACTTCCTTTTCATAAATCCTCCTTTTCATACCCTTTTGGGCTTATAGCTATAATAGCATAATGATACTTAATAAAAACTGTTTTATGTAATATATTTGTATTGACATTTGTCATATCTTTATATATTTATAATATACTTATTTTGTGCCCGTATCGTCAACAGGGAACGGGCGCTTAATTGTGAAAAGAGGCTTTTCCGGCGGATTTGTCGCAG
>NZ_CALLVU010000042.1 GCF_938015485.1 uncultured Lachnoanaerobaculum sp.
TACCGTAACGGCTCTTTTAATAATGTTTGTATTCCTGTTTTTGACCGCAGGTAAAAGGCGTAAGAGTCTAAGAGAGGACAATGCTTCAAAGAAAGAGAGCTTTTCACATATTACAAAGGTACTTGTGCTTACTGTTATACCTGTTATAGCTTCCACAGCAATTTACAATATAAACTCCGTACTTGACGGTATGGTTTTCGGACAGAGTATGAAGGCACTGGGTCTTGAGTATGAGACTTCAAGGCTTTACGGTATATATACCGGAGGGTATCTTGTGCTTGTAAATGTACCTGTGGCGATAGCGAATGCAATGTCATCTTCTTTGATTCCTACCGTTTCAAGAAGCTTTTCAAGGGGCGATAAGGGAGATGTGAACTCAAAGATTTCTATGGTAATCAGATTTGCAACTATAGTAAGTTTCCCGTGTGCAATAGGTCTGGCGGTGGTTTCGGTACCTGTTATGGGAATACTGTTCAATTCTGCAGATGATGCCGTATTGGCTTCATATCTTATGATTATAGGTTCGGCTGTAGTTGTGCTTTATTCCATATCCACAGTTACAAATGCCATATTGCAGGGTACCAATCTTATCAACAGACCTGTAAAGAATGCGGCCATATCACTTGTTATCCATTTTATTGTTTTGTATATATTATTGTTTGCGTTTAAGTCAAATGTAATAGGATTGGTGTTCGGAAATATGGTATTTGCACTGTCTATGTGTATATTGAATGCAAGAAGTATAAAGAAGAATTTATACTACAGACAGGAAGTGATAAAGACATTTTTGATGCCTTTTATCTGTGCAGGTATTATGGGAATAGCTGTGTATATGGCATATGCAGGACTTAGAATGTTTACACAGAGTAGAGCTTTGCTTACAATGATACCTGTAGCGGTAGGTGTTCCGGTGTATGCGATACTTTTGATAGGTACAAGGACAATCTCAAAGAATGAGATATTGCAGATGCCAAAGGGCAAGAAGTTGGTAAGTATTTTACAGAAAGTCAGGCTTTTGAAATGAAAGTTGGGATTATTGGCGGTGGAGCAGCAGGTATAATGTCTGCTCTATTTGCGTGTAAGGGAAAGAATGAAGTTACTGTCATAGAACATAATGACAAGCTTCTAAAGAAGATACTGTCAACCGGAAACGGCAAATGTAATTTTACCAACACAAGAATGGAAGCTGAGAGTTTTCATAACAATTACAGAGTGATTGAATTTATAGACAGATTCAGCCGTTTTGACACGATAAAGTTTTTTAACAGTATCGGAGTGGTGGAGTATATCAGAGACGGATATGTTTATCCGGCTTCTGAGCAGGCCGCTTCCATAAGAAATGCGCTTTTGATGGAGCTTGACAGATATGACGCGGATATACTTTTAAATACATATGTGAAGGATATAAAACTGTCTGAGAAAGGCTTTTTTGTAGATGTATGTGATTCACAAAAAAAGATAAGTAAGTTGTATTTTGATAAGCTTATAGTGGCGACAGGGCTTAAGGCGGCGCCTAAGCTTGGGAGTGACGGCTCTTTTTTACCTGTACTTGACAAGCTGAATATAAAGTATAGACCTCCTTTGCCGGCACTTTGCGGTATTAAGCTTGATGATAAGCTTTTCTTTAAGATGACGTCAGGTGTCAGGGCAAAGGGTGAAATAGCCATATATTGTGACAATAAAAAGATTGCCGGAGACTTCGGAGAGTTGCAGTTTGCTGACAGCGGTATTTCGGGTATCCCCACATTTCAGGTGAGCAGATATGTAAGTAAACTGCTCTATGAAAGAAAAAGTGTAATTGTAAGGCTTGATATGTTCTCACATATCGGGGATATAGAAAAGATACTTAACAGCAGAAAAAATATACCTTCATTTATTACGATGGAGGACCTTGGGAACGGGCTTATAAACAGTAAGCTTTGGCTTGGAATACTTGAAGCTGCCAAAATCTCTCCTGAGATGAAAATAAAAAAGATTGATAAAAAAAGCTTTGACAGACTTGTTTTACTTTGTAAGAAGCTTGATTTTAAAGTAAAGGCAAGCGGTGATTTTGACAAAGCACAGATATGTACAGGAGGAATCCCTCTAAAGGATGTGGATGAAAATTTGATGTATAAGTCTATAAAGAATCTGTACTTTGCAGGTGAAATACTTGATGTGGACGGAATATGCGGAGGCTATAATCTGCAGTGGGCATGGACATCGGGTTATATAGCAGGAAACGGATTATAAGGGTGAGAATATGTTACATATAAATTCTTTGCAACTGGGTGTACATCATGATGAAAATGATTTGAGAAAAAAGATAGCGAAGACTGTCGGTTGCAATATAGGTGAGATAAAGAGTATACAAATAAAAAAGAGATCTGTAGATGCCAGAAAAAAGCCTGAAATCTTTTATTCTTATTCTATAGATGTAAGTGTGGGCAATGAAGAGAAGTATTTAAAAAGAAATAAAAGCTTAAGCCTTGCAAAGCCTGTAATATATGCCTATAAGGATGCAAAAGTGATGAAAGCGGCTGATATTAAAAGACCTGTAGTGGTGGGATTCGGTCCGGCAGGTATATTTGCGGCACTCTTGCTGGCTAAAAACGGTTTAAGACCTATAGTAATAGAGCGCGGTGAATGTGTGGAGGAAAGAAAAGAAAGTGTAGACAGGTTCTGGAATGAGGGCAAGTTAAATCCGGAATCGAATGTTTCATTCGGTGAAGGAGGCGCAGGTACATTTTCAGATGGCAAGTTGAACACCTTGGTAAAGGACACTTTCGGAAGAAATAAGTTTGTACTTGAGACCTTGGTGGAATACGGGGCTCCTAAGGAAATACTTTATGACAACAAGCCGCATATAGGAACCGATCTTTTGACGGGTATAGTTAAATCAATCAGAGAGGAGATAATAAGACTTGGCGGAGAAGTAAGATTTGATACAAAGCTTATAGATATAGAAGATATAGATAAAAAAATTAAGAATATAAAAGTATTAAATACAAAGACAAATCAGACGGAAGATATACCTTGTGAGGATATAATTTTGGCGCTCGGACACAGTGCAAGAGATACTTTTAAGCTGTTAAAAGACCTGGGCATATATATGGAACCTAAGGCTTTTGCACTGGGAATAAGAGTTTCACATTCACAACATCTTATAGACGTATCACAGTACGGAAAAAAGGAAGCGATATTTTTATCGCCGGCACCGTATAAGCTTACGTTCAGATCAAGCTTTGACAGGGGTGTGTACTCGTTTTGTATGTGTCCGGGAGGATTTATAGTGAATGCTTCCACAGAAGGTGAAAGAATTGCCATAAACGGTATGAGCTACCATAAAAGAGACTCGGGTGAAGCCAATTCGGCCATAATTGTAAGTGTATCTGAAGAAGACTTTGATAAATACGGCGACAAGGACGACCCTTTAAAGGGAATAGAGTTTCAAAGGCGACTTGAGGAAAATGCGTATAAGATGGGAGATGGCAAAGTACCTGTACAAAGACTTGTGGATTTCTTAGACGGTGCGGAAAGTACGGACTTTGAGACTGCAGACCTTAAGATAAAAGGTGCTACAAAGATATCAAGAGTTGACAAGCTTTTCCCTAAGGAAATCTATGAGAGTATGAAAGAGGTTTTCAAAGATTTTGACAGGAAGATAAAAGGCTTTATAAATGAGGACGCCTATGTGGCGGCTATAGAGTCAAGGACTTCATCTCCGGTAAGAATAAGCAGAAATGAGGTGCTTGAGTCGAATATTGCAGGCATATACCCTTGCGGTGAAGGTGCCGGATATGCAGGCGGTATAATGAGTGCGGCTATGGACGGGCTTAAGGTGGCAGAAAGAATTATTGATAGTTACAAGGAGCTGTAATGAATATAAGAAAAAAGGTAAGGGATGCCAAAAGGATTGTTATAAAGATAGGTTCTTCAAGTATCACACACAGTGAGACAGGTGAGCTTAATCTTTCAAAGATAGAAAAACTTATAAGGCGCATAGCCGATTTGAAGGGAGCAGGTAAGGAGGTAATACTTGTTTCATCAGGTGCTATTGCAACAGGCAGGCATTCGCTCGGAATAAATGAAAAGCCGTCAACTCTATGTGAGAAGCAGGCACTTGCCGCAATCGGTCAGGCCAGACTTATAATGGAGTACAGAAAGCTTTTTTCAGAGTACAGTATCAGAATAGCACAGATTTTAATGACAAAGACCACTATCACGGATGATACTTACCGTGACAATGCAAAGGCTACATTTACACAGCTTTTGGCATACGGGGCTGTGCCTATAGTCAATGAAAACGATACTATTTCAACATATGAGATACAGTTCGGTGACAATGACAGACTTTCCGCTTTGGTAAGTGCATTGACTGAAGCCGACCTTTTGATACTTTTATCTGATATTGACGGATTGTATACAGACGACCCGAATACAAATAAGGATGCAAAGTTTGTCGACTATGTGGACGATGTTGACAAATATATGAGTATGGGAAAGTCCACTTCAAAGTCAAATCTTGGAACAGGCGGAATGTATACAAAGCTTTTGGCGGCGCAGATTGCCACCAATTCAGGATGTGATATGGTAATTGCAAGTGCAAGCGATATGAGTATAATAGAAAATATTGCAAAAGGTGAAAAAATAGGAACATATTTTCCGGCTAAACAAAATAAGGATTTTGATTGGCTGAATTGTTTGGAATAAGAGGTGAAAGATGGACAATATAAAGATTGACAGAATAAATACATTGGCACATAAGCAAAAGAGTGTAGGTCTGACCGAGGAAGAAAAGAAAGAACAGGCAGAGCTTAGAAAAGAATATTTGGAGGCTGTGAAAGAAAACTTAAGACAAAGCCTTAATAATGTGTCAATAAAGGAAGCCGACGGCAGTATTACAGACCTCGGTAAAAAGTTCGGAAATAAAAATGACTGAAAAAATGACTAAGAAGGAAGCCAGAGAACTTTTACTTAAAAAAAGGAATTCACTTACAAAAGAGGAAGTGCAGGTCACAAGTGAAAGCATTATAAAAGATATTGACTCTATATTAAAAGATTCAAAAAACGCAGTTGTGCTAGGATTTATGCCGCTTGGAAATGAGATAGATTTAAGGCCGCTGTTTGAAAAGATTCTAAGCGGATATTATAAGGAAAATTACAATATAGATATAGCTTTGGGTCTTCCAAGAGTCTGCGGAAAGGATATGAAGTTTTTCAGAGTATACTCACTTGACAATCTTGAAAGGTCAAAGTTTGGAATACTTGAGCCAAGCCTTTCATGTGAAGAGATTATTCCGAAAGGCGCAAAGGTATTGGTACCGCTTATCGGATTAAATAAGCACGGTCAAAGACTCGGCTTCGGTGCCGGCTACTATGACAGATATTTCGGTTTACACAGTGAGAATACACTTATAGGACCGGTATATGATTTTCAGACCGATATAGACTTTGAAGCAAATGAGTATGATATTGTGATGGACCATATTTTAACAGCAAGATAGAAAGAGGATTATGGAGAATTTAATACCTACAGAGGAACCTTTAAGACAGGAATATTTCATGTCTGAGGTCAATGATATAATACACGCAGGGGCGATAGACAAGGGGAGATACCCTACATATAAGGTGGTCACTTTCGGATGTCAGATGAATGCAAGAGATTCCGAAAAGCTCTCGGGAATACTTAGCGGAATAGGCTATATAGAAGCTGAGAATGAAGAGGATGCCGACCTTGTACTGTTTAATACCTGTACGGTAAGAGAAAATGCAAATGACAGACTTTACGGCAGAGTGGGACAGTTAAAAAAGAGCAAGGAAAAGAATCCCGATATGATTATAGGTATCTGTGGTTGCATGATGCAGGAAGCCGAAGAGGTGGAAAAAATCAAAAAATCCTATCGCCATGTGGACCTTGTATTCGGAACCCACAATATTTATAAGCTCGCGGAGATACTTTTCGATCATCTTAAGACCAAAAAACAGGTTGTGGATGTAATGGAAAGTGCCGATATGATTGTGGAAAAGCTTCCTAACAAGAGGCAGTTTGCTTTCAAATCAGGTGTCAACATTACATTCGGATGCAATAATTTTTGCAGCTACTGTATAGTGCCTTATGTAAGAGGCAGGGAGAGATCAAGAAAGCCTGAGGAAATAATAGATGAGATAAAGGGTTTGGTGGCTGACGGAGTAAAGGAAGTCATGCTTCTCGGGCAGAATGTAAACTCATACGGTAAAGGACTTGATGAAAAGACAAACTTTGCAATGCTTTTGGATGAAGTTTCAAAGATAGAGGGCCTTGAGAGATTAAGGTTTATGACTCCTCATCCCAAAGACCTTTCAGATGAGGTTATAGAGGTGATGAAGAAAAATAAAAAGATATGTAAGCATCTTCATTTGCCGCTACAATCCGGAAGTTCTGCAGTTTTGAAAAAGATGAACAGAGTTTATACCAAAGAAGGGTATCTTGATTTGGTAAGGAGAATAAAGGCTGCTATTCCTGATATTTCTCTTACAACCGATATTATTGTAGGATTCCCGGGAGAAACTGAAGAAGACTTTTCAGACACTTTGGATGTTGTAAAGGAAGTAAGATATGACTCGGCATTCACATTCATATATTCAAAGCGTTCGGGAACACCTGCAGCAAAGATGGAAGATCAGATAGATCCTAAGGTCATTAAGGACAGATTTGACAGACTTTTAAAGACCGTTCAGGATATAGCGGCAGAGAATACAAAGAAAAATGAAGGGAAATGTATGCCTGTTTTGGTAGAGGGCGAGGATGAGCATCTTGAAGGATATCTTACCGGAAAGCTGGAAAACAACCTTACAGTACACTTTAAGGGCGGAAAAAGAATGATAGGCGAAATTGTGGATGTTTTCCTTGATGAAGCAAAGGGCTTTTACTATATGGGGCATATACAGACAAGTGAGGAATAAATGGCACTATCTCCAATGATGTCAAAGTATCTGGAGACTAAGGACGAGTATCCGGATTGTATACTTTTTTATCGCCTCGGCGATTTTTATGAAATGTTTTTTGATGATGCGACTATGGTGGCAAAGGAGCTTGAACTTACACTTACAGGTAAGGACTGCGGACTAAAAGAGAGAGCTCCTATGTGCGGAGTGCCTTATCATGCAGCGGAAACTTATATAAACAGACTTGTGCAAAACGGACATAAGGTGGCCATAGCCGAGCAGATGGAAGATCCTAAGCTTGCAAAGGGGCTTGTAAAAAGAGAGGTCGTAAGGATTGTAACGCCCGGTACAATAACAAGCAGCGGAGTACTTGCAGATGATAAGAACAATTATATCCTTTCGATATTTTATATTGATGAGAGATTCGGGCTTAGCATATGTGATATATCTACAGGCGATTTCTTTGTTACGGAGCTTGTTACAAGCAGAGAACTCTTTGATGAGATACAAAAGTATCAGCCTACCGAGATTATATGTAATCACGCCTTTGAAATCAGCGGTATTTCACTTGATGAGTTGAAGAAAAAATACAATATAACAATAACTTCGCTTGACAATTCATATTTCAGCGAAAAAAGCGGTATTGATATATTAAAAAAGCATTTCAAAGTATCAAGTGTTGAAGCACTGGGACTTTCGGAGTTTTTAGATGCAACCATAGCTTCAGGTGCTATGCTTAAGTATCTCTATGAGATGCAAAAAAGCTCATGTGCACAGATAGTGAGTATATCCGCCTATAAAAACGGCGATTATATGATTGTGGATACAAGCTCAAGGAGAAATCTTGAACTTGTAGAGACTATGAGAGAAAAAAAGAAAAACGGCTCCTTGCTCGGTGTACTTGATAAGACAAGTACAGCCATGGGTGCCAGAATGCTCAGAAGCTTTCTGGAGCAGCCGCTTATAAACAGAGAGAGAATACTTAACAGGCAGGAAGCCGTAGCAGAGCTTTTTGAAAGATATATAGACAGAGAGGAGTTAAGAGAGTATTTAAACCCCGTCTATGACCTTGAAAGACTTATGGCAAGGGTTGTGACAAAGAGTGCAAATACAAGAGACCTCTTGTCTCTGTCATCTTCCATGAAGATGATCGCTCCGATAAAGGAAGTTTTAAATACCTGTAAATCGGGTGAGATAGTAAAGATAAATGATGGCCTTGATAAACTTGAGGATATTATAGATATTATAGACAGGTCTATAAATGAGGACAGTCCGCTTTCACTGAAAGAGGGAAATATAATAAATACAGGTTACAATGCCGAGATAGATAAGCTCAGGCAAGCAAAGACGGAAGGCAAGAACTGGCTGGCTTCGCTTGAGGCGGATGAAAAGGAAAAGACCGGTATTAAAAACCTTAAGATAAAGTACAATAAAGTTTTCGGATATTATTTTGAGGTAACCAATTCGTTTAAAGATATGGTGCCTGACTACTTTGTGAGAAAGCAGACGCTTACAAATGCGGAAAGATATACTACAGACAAGCTAAAGGAACTTGAAAATATAATTCTCGGTGCCGAGGATAAGTTAAACAACTTGGAGTATGAGGTGTTTGTAGAGGTAAGAGATATTGTTGCAGACAATGTAAACAGAATACAGTCAAGTGCCAAGTCGCTTGCTTATATTGACGCCATATGTTCACTTGCGACAGTTGCATACAATAATAATTATATAAGACCTCAAATAAACACAAACGGAGTTATAGATATAAAAGACGGCAGGCATCCTGTGGTTGAAAGTATGTTAAGTGATGATTCATTTATTGCAAATGATACATATCTTGATCAGAATAAGAAGAGAATGTCTATAATCACAGGACCGAATATGGCAGGTAAGTCAACTTATATGAGGCAGACGGCTCTTATATGTATGATGGCTCAGATAGGAAGCTTTGTACCTGCAAGTCAGGCAAGCCTTTGCGTATGTGACAGGATATTTACAAGAGTGGGGGCTTCAGACGACCTTGCAAGCGGTCAGTCCACATTTATGGTGGAGATGACGGAGGTTGCAAATATTTTACGAAACGCCACAAGAAATTCTTTGGTTATTTTGGATGAGATAGGAAGAGGTACATCGACCTTTGACGGGCTTGCTATCGCATGGGCGGTAGTTGAGCATATTTCAAATACAAATCTGATAGGCGCAAAGACTCTTTTTGCAACACATTACCATGAACTGTCGGAGCTTGAGGGTACAATGCCCGGAGTAAACAACTACTGTATCTTGGTCAAGGAAAGAGGAGACGATATAGTATTCTTAAGAAAGATAGCTGCAGGAGGTGCGGATAAGAGCTACGGTATACAGGTTGCCAAGCTTGCAGGTGTACCTGACAGTGTGACCGAAAGGGCAAAGGAGCTTATAGAGGAGCTTTCAAGTGCGGATATAGCCACAAGGGCAAGAGAAATAGCAGAGGC
>NZ_CALLVU010000043.1 GCF_938015485.1 uncultured Lachnoanaerobaculum sp.
TCGTTCATGATAGTCTTTATATCCTCTACAGGGTCTCTGCCCTCTGTAGATGCGGCATCCACCACATGTACAAGCACCTTGGTTCTCTCAATATGTCTAAGGAAATCATGTCCGAGACCGACTCCCTCGCTTGCACCTTCTATAAGTCCCGGAATATCCGCCATTACGAAACCGCCTGCACCTTTTACATCCACCACTCCAAGATGCGGATCCAGCGTAGTGAAATGATAATTTGCAATCTTAGGTTTTGCATTGCTTACTCTGGATAAAAGCGTGGACTTTCCTACATTCGGAAAGCCTACAAGTCCCACATCCGCAATTACCTTAAGCTCCAAAAGGACAAACATCTCCTTTCCCGGCTGACCCGGTTTTGCAAACTTAGGTACCTGCATGGTAGCTGTAGCGAAATTCATATTTCCGAAACCGCCTTTACCGCCTCTAAGTATCGTCTCTTTTTTATTGTCTCCGGACATATCGGCTATGACCTTGCCGGATTCAAAATCTTTTATTACAGTACCCTCAGGCACCTTTATAATCAGGTTCTTGGCATCTGCGCCGTGGCATCTTCTCTTGCCGCCCGGCTCGCCATCACCTGCCACATACTTTCTCTTCATTCTGAAATCGGTGAGTGTGTTAAGGCCTTCATCCACTTCAAAGATGATATCTCCGCCTTTTCCTCCGTCACCGCCGTCAGGACCGCCGGCCGCCACAAAAAGCTCTCTTCGAAAGCTCACATGCCCGTCTCCGCCTTTGCCTGACTTTATAAAAATTTTTGCACTGTCAGCAAACATAAATACCTCATTTTAATAAAACAGGATATACCTGCCTATACAAGTTCTTAACGTCCTTACAATAGTAAATAAGGCCTCATACATCCGTATGAAGCCTCATGACTCTTATTCAGCAATAGCTCTTGGATAAACAGAAACCTGCTTTTTGTCTCTGCCTTTTCTTTCAAAACGAACTACACCGTCAACAGTAGCAAACAATGTATCATCACCGCCACGACCTACATTAAGTCCCGGATGAATCTTTGTTCCTCTCTGTCTGTATAGTATATTTCCTGCTAAAACAAACTGTCCGTCTGCTCTCTTAGCGCCAAGTCTTTTTGACTCAGAGTCACGACCGTTCTTTGTAGATCCAACTCCCTTTTTATGAGCGAAAAGCTGAAGGTTCATTTTAAACATTTACTTGACCTCCTGTAAATTGATATTGATAAAATCACTGTACTCTTCTCCTATGTCCATAAGACCAAGAATACATGAATCCAGTAATAGTCCCGATTTTTCGCTTCTGTCCTGCAATGTCAGATGAAAGAAACCGTCACTGCAATCGACAATAAACTCGTCATCACAAAAGTGTTCTATAGAATTCGCCAGATTCAACGTAAGCACTGAAACCGCCGCACAAACTATATCCTTTCCTTCTTCTTCAAAACCCGCATGTCCCGAAACTTTCAAACCGGTATATTTGCCGTTTTCGGCAAATGCAACAACGTTAATCATAAAGATTATGCATTAATCTTTTCAATCTTAACTTCAGTGAACTGCTGTCTGTGACCGTTCTTCTTGTGGTGACCTTTTTTAGGCTTATACTTGTATACAATAACCTTCTTAGCCTTGCCTTCTCTAAGAACAGATGCACTTACACTTGCTCCTGTTACAGTAGGTGTTCCAACTTTGAGTTCTCCATCGTTTAGTGCAAGAACCTGATCAAATGTAACAGCCTCACCGTCTGCTTTTCCAAGTTTCTCTACTCTAATGATATCTCCTTCTGAAACCTTATACTGCTTACCACCTGTAGCAATAATTGCGTACATAAGGATACCTCCTATTATCATTACTCGCCAAAATCGGTGCTTAAAATCAAGCTTGAAACCAACATTGAGCGGCATACTGTCTTAGTATACACTAAACAGTCACCCTATGTCAATCAATATATTTACTTTCACTTTCATTTAACATGGTTTCAGCCTTTTTTGTTGCTTCCTTATCTACATCGGACTTGTTGGTTATCTTATTTATAAGGTCCGGAACCATATCAAGTATCTTGCTGATTGCATCCTGATTTTTTACATTTACAACCTTTGTCCTGCCGTCCTGTATTATAAGCATTGCGGTAGGTGAAAGTTTGGCGCTCATTCCTCCTCCGCCGTTTGATTTTGAAGTATTGTCAAATGTACCTGCCGCCATACCGCAGCTTACATCAACCAACGGTATTATTGTAGTATCACCTACAACAATAGGCTCTCCCACAACTGTCTTTGTTGTAAGAAAAGTGTTCATACCGTCAAAAATAGCCCCTGCGTTATCTAAAAAATGATTATTCTTCTCCATCTTTTTCCTTTCCATATAAGATAATCATATATACTCTCTTAAAGTCTTCATTATAACATATTTTAATTATATCAGCTATATTGTTTACATTTATTTCTATATTTGATATGATAATGTCAATTCCTAGTCAGATACTAGACATTGAACAAAAGCCGGTATATCACTAACGGTTTATATAGAAAAGAGGATTCAAATGAAAATTTCTACTAGAGGTAGATATGCACTGAAAATGATGGTGGAGTTTGCAATAAACTCCGAAACACCAACCAAGATAAATCAAGTTTCAAAGTCATACGGTATTTCGGAAAAGTACTTGGAGCAGATAGTCTCCATACTTTCAAAAGCAAAACTTGTAAAAAGTATCCGTGGCGCTCAAGGCGGATACTTACTTATAAAACCTGTCAAAGAGTATACTGTAGGTGAAATATTAAGACTGACCGAAGGCTCACTCTCTCCGGTTGACTGCCTTGACGGCAACGGCAATTGTGTACATTCAGATTTTTGTGTGACACAAAATCTTTTTAAAAAGGTGGAGGATGCCATCAACAATGTGGTCGACAATATATCTTTACAGGATTTGGTAGACGATGAACTTGACATAAGAAGACGCGAAAAAGAACTTTTATCTAAATAAAAAGGTTGCCATAAAATCACATAAGTGATATATGGCAACCTTTTATCATGTTCTAATAAATATATACAGCGTAAATAATGTTGAAAAACTTAGTAAAACTATAAGTGACATCCTCAAAATACGCTTATTCTTAGAGTCTTTATAACGTTCCGAAAGCACTGTGTTACCAAGCATTCCCAAACACTGAATCAAATTTAACAATACTTTATGCTTTTCATCAAGTGCAAGCAGTTTTGTAGTGTAGCATAAAAGCAATACTACGGCACAGGCGCACCATATTGTACTGCATATATTACATAATACCTTTCTCATAACCCACCTCCATTTTTTACTTTATCAATTCTCTCCTTCACCGTATCTGATATCCTTATTATATCATTTATAGGATGTGTATTCCACTCCGGTTATTACAATATACTTATAATAAAATTAAAATAAAAGGTATGGTGTCTCGCTTCACCATACCTTTTACCTTACTCTAACATTTTATCACTCTAAAGCTCTAAACCTTGTAAATATCACTCTAAAAAATCACTCCAACCTTGTTATACGCTCTAACTATATAACAAACTCCTTAATCACCATTAAAACACTCCCAATATCACTGTCTTCACTATATCACTGTAACAATCACTCTAAAACTTACACATTGATATTACTGAAAGTTTGATTACTCAAACATTCCTTAGCTTTGACAATTATGATTATAACATTAAAAAGTTCTTTTTTATAAAAAAAGTATAAACAGCAGTTTTTAAGGTATAAACGACAGTTTAATTGTTTTTTATTTTTTAACGCAAAAAAGCCGTCATAACGACAGCTTTTTTACGTGGTTCCTATATCCTCTTTAAACCTATATCACTTTTTTTATCACTCTATAATCGGATGGAACTCCCATATCACTCTATTCATCTGATTTCTCTAACGATTGCAATTATATCATCTTATTTACGATATATACATAAAAGGTATAAACAGCAGTTTTTGCAGTACAAACTACAGCTTTTTATTTGATCATATTTAAACTATAATAATTTTAAAAGGAGGTAAGCATGAATATACTTATAACCGGCGCTTCAAGAGGTATCGGAAGAGCCGTTGCAATTGAATTCGCAAAAAACAATCATAATATTACCATATGTGCAAAATCAGATCTTGAAGGCCTACAAAACACAAAGCGGCTTGTTGAAAACGAAAATGTTTCCTGCTACATAGGTATTTGTGATGTTACAAATGAAGACTCTGTAAAAAAGTTTATATCGGATTCTGCAAAAGCAATCGGTCAAACAGATATCCTGATAAACAATGCGGGTATATCATATATCGGACTGATTCAGGATATGTCCCTTGATGATTGGAATAAAGTACTTAATACCAATCTTACATCTGCATTTCTGATGTCAAAATATGTTATTCCCGAAATGTTAAAAAAACAAAGTGGTCATATAATAAATATATCTTCTGTTTGGGGAAATATCGGTGCATCTACCGAAGTTGCCTACTCGGCATCAAAAGGCGGTATCAATTCATTTACAAAAGCACTGGCAAAAGAACTGGCTCCAAGTAATATTTCAGTAAACGCTATATCGCCCGGCTTTATAGATACCGATATGAATAAGGTATTTGAAAAAGATGAATTGGATGCAATCTTTGAAGAAATCCCTATGGGCAGAGCCGGAAAGCCAAGTGAAGTGGCCGAACTTATATATAAAATAGCAACATCAGACTATATTACAGGACAGATTATCACAATAGACGGCGGATGGACATAAAAAAGGAAGGCTTTCGCCTTCCTCAATTTATCTTTTAATACTGTGATCCGCTCTCTAAGAACGCATTTCCACGATACTGTGCAGCTCCGAAACCTAGTATTAAGTAGAATACAA
>NZ_CALLVU010000044.1 GCF_938015485.1 uncultured Lachnoanaerobaculum sp.
TACCGTGGCTTATAGGATTCTGCGTTTTTAAGCTCTATCCTTTCGCATCATCACTTTATTTCAGCTTTACGGATTTTCACCTGTTTAAGGGAATATCAAAGTATACTGTAGAAAATTATGTGGATGTATTTACAAATAAAAACGAGCTTAAGGCTTTAATTGTAACTTTTAAATATGCATTTATAACGGTACCGCTAAAGCTTGTGGCTGCACTGTTTATCGCATATATATTAAACTTTAAGATAAAGGGTGTAAACATTTTCAGAACCGCATACTATATACCTTCAATCCTTGGAGGTTCTGTAGCTATTTCAGTACTTTGGAAGGCACTTTTTAAAGACGGAGGACTTATTCAGACAGCATTTGCAATGGTGGGACTTCATGCACCGAGCTTTTTCTCGGATCCCAACTGGGCATTGTTTTCAATATCACTGCTTAGAATGTGGCAGTTCGGATCGGCAATGGTTATATTCCTTGCGGCACTTAAGGGAGTTCCGGCTGAACTTTATGAGGCGGCATCAATTGACGGTGCGGGAAAGTGGAAACAGTTTTTCTCTGTTACGGTACCGCTTATTACGCCTGTAATATTTTATAATCTTATAACTCAGCTTGTACAGGCATTTCAGGAGTTTAACGGACCTTATATCATTACACAGGGTGGACCGAGAGGTTCAACTACTCTGATGTCACTTTTGATATACAATAATGCATTCAAAAACTATCAGATGGGTAAGGCAAGTGCTCAGGCCTGGGTATTGTTTGTTATTTTACTTGTTTTGACAGCGATAGCATTCTATTCACAAAAACGTTGGGTTTACTATGCGGATGAGGAGAGATAAAAATGAGCCTGAAGACAAAAAGAACTATACAAGTTGTGATAAGGTATACCGTTTTGATAGCGGTAGGAATATTTATGATATATCCGCTTTTATGGATGATCGGAGCTACATTTAAGCCGAATAATGAGATATTCTCAGGGCTTAATATTCTTCCGAAAAAGGCTACATTTGAAGGATATTTAAATGCAATGAAAAACTATGGCGGTGATATAAATATATGGAAGGCGATGTTAAATACCTATTCATATGTTATACCTGCCGTAATATTTACAATAGTTTCATCCACTTTAACGGCATACGGCTTCGGAAGATTTAAATTCTTCGGAAGAAGTGTATTATTTGCAATACTGATGTCCACACTTTTCCTTCCGCAGGTGGTTTTGAATGTACCGCAGTATATTATGTATAATATTTTCGGATGGGTAGGCTCAAAGCTTTACCTTCCACTTATTGTTCCTTCGATGTTTGCTACAGAGACATATTTTGTATTTATGCTTATTCAGTTTTTAAGAAATATACCTAAGGAGCTTGAAGAAGCGGCAAAGATTGACGGATGTAATGAAATACAGACTTTAATAAAGGTAATAGTACCTATGTTAAAGCCGGCACTTGTTTCATGTGCACTTTTTAAATTTATGTGGGCAAGCAATGACTTCCTCGGACCGCTTTTGTATGTAAACAATCCTGCAAAATATCCTGCAACAATATTTGTAAAGCTTGCTATGGACTCTGATGCCGGATTTGCATGGAACAGGATACTTTCAACATCACTTATTTCAATCCTACCTTCAATAATTATATTCTTTATAGCACAGAATCAGTTTGTAGAAGGAATATCTGCAGGTGGAGTAAAGGGTTAATATGGTAAAAAAAGAAAAATATATATTACTTGATAAATATATTGATTTTTTATTGGAAAACTCGGATGCTTCTTTGCCGATGTGGAATATAGAGCAGATTAGAAGCGGGCGTAAAAACAAATGGAATTATATTGATGCCTGCATGATAAGCGCATATCTTGAACTTTATGAAATAAAGAAAGATAAAAAGTATCTGAACTTTTGCGATGATTTTGTATCCGCATTTGTAAACGAGGACGGAAGTATAAATACCTATGATATAGAAGAGTACAATATCGACAATATAAGACCCGGAAAGAATCTTTTTAAGCTTTTTGAACTTACAGGTAAAAAAAAGTACAGAAAAGCTATGGATACCGTATACTCTCAGCTTAAAACCATGCCGAGGACTGATGAAGGTAATTTTTGGCATAAGAAAATTTATCCTTATCAGGTTTGGCTTGACGGGCTTTATATGGCACAGCCATTTTATATGGAGTATGAAACAAAATATAACAGGATGAGATTTTGTATTGACAGCTTTTCACAGTTTGAAAATGTGGAAAGAATAATGAAAGATACAAATACAGGGCTGTATTATCACGGATATGACGAGTCAAGGCAGTCACTTTGGTGTGATAAGAAAACCGGATTAAGCAAAAATTTTTGGTTGAGGTCAATAGGATGGTTTATATTAAGCCTTGTGGATACGGCACTTGCTATAGATGAGTCATTATATTATGAATTCAGAAGATTACAGGAGATGCTTTATAATCTTGCAAACGATTTGCTTAAGTTTCAGGATGAGAGCGGAATGTTTTATCAGCTGGTAGACAGGAAAGATGATAAAGACAATTATCTTGAGACATCGGGAAGTGCACTTATTTCATATGCTTTTTTGAAAGCCGCAAGAAATAAGCTTTTACCGAAAAGATTTGAAGATATCGGGAAAAAGATATTTGACGGTATTTTGGACAGGTATCTATGTGTTGAGGGAGAAGAGCTCTCACTTGGAGGAATTTGCCTTGTAGCCGGACTTGGAGGCAAGGAAAACAGAGACGGAAGTGCAGAGTATTATTACTCGGAACCGGTTGTAAAAAATGAGGCAAAGGGAGTGGCACCGCTTCTTATGGCATATACGGAAATAATAAGGTTGGGTATGGCATATGATTGACTTTGAGATTGTAAAGGTATTTAAAAGGAGTGTAACAATTGAAGTCTGTTGTGATACTCCTTATGAAAATAAAAAAATATATGATGTTTTTATAAACGGTGAAAAGAAAATATCAACAAATAAAAATGTTATATCAATTTTTGATCTTCTTCCGGACAGTGATTATAATATATATATCACTTGCGAGAATAAGAATTCCGATAAAAAAAGTTTTCATACGGAATATGAGTATGTACTTTTAAATATAAAAGATTTCGGTGCCGCAGGTGACGGAGTAAAGACGGATTCGGTATGTATACAGGCTGCAATAAATGCCTGTCCTAAGGACGGTACCGTTTATATTCCTAAGGGAAAGTATTTATGCACACCGATATTTTTAAAGAGCAATATAGATATTTGGATAGATAAGGATGCCATACTTATTGGTGAAAAGGACAGAACAAAGTATCCGATTCTGCCGGGTATGACACAGTCAAGTGATGAAAGAAACGAGTACAATATCGGATCATGGGAAGGCAACCCGCTGGATTGTTTTGCCGCACTTATTACAGGAATAAGTGTGGAGAATGTACTCATATATGGTGATGGTATACTGGACGGCAATGCCGGTATGCTTGACTGGTGGAAGGATGCAAAGAAGAAAAATATAGCATGGAGACCGAATACGGTATTTTTACATAATTGTAAGAACATAGCCATGCAGGGCCTTTGTATAATGAATTCACCTTCATGGACTCTACATCCTTATTACAGTGACAATCTTTTGTTTTTAAACAATACAATTATGAACCCTGACAATTCACCAAATACTGACGGGCTTGATCCTGAAAGTTGTGAAAATGTCCTTATTTTGGGTGCGGATATTTCTGTGGGAGACGATTGTGTTGCAATAAAGAGCGGAAAATACTATATGGCACTGAAGCATTATAAGCCTGCAAAGAATATAGTTATCAGGAACTCTATATTCAGGAAAGGTCATGGAAGTGTGACTATAGGTTCCGAGGTGGCGGCAGGAGTATATGATGTAAGAGTGGAAAAATGTATATTTGAAGGTACGGACAGAGGGCTTAGAATAAAGACCAGAAGAGGCAGAGGAGAGAAATCCGTACTTGACAATATTTGTTTTGAGAATATTCTTATGAAAGATGTATGCATGCCTTTTACCGCAAATATGTTCTATTTCTGTGATCCTGACGGACATTCCGATTATGTACAAAATCAGGATAAGATGGAAGTCAATGAAAAGACTCCGAAAATCGGTAAAATAGCGGCAAGAGATATCAGATGTGAGAATGTAAAAAACATATTTGCATGTTTATATGGACTACCTGAGATGCCTATTGAGGAAATCCGGCTTGAAAATATTATCTTAAACTTTGATAAGGAAGAGAATATAAGGCCTGTTGTTCCGATAATGATGGACAATTTCCCTACAATGTGTAAAAGAGGAATATTTGCAAAAAACATTAAAAAGCTTATATTAAATAATATAGAAATTACAGGCAGTAAAGATGACAATCCTTTTATGGAAAATATTGAGGATTGTGAATGTATAGGGGTGAGTTTTAATTGATAATAGAAGACAATAAAATAGTAATCAAAGTCGGAAAAGAAGACTGTGATTACAGCAGTTTAAGAGAGTGTATGCACTCTCTTAATTTGATAGATACAGTTAATAAGAAGATAGAGATAATACTTACAGATAAAAAATACTTTGAGCAGGTGATTATTACAAAACCTGATATCTTATTGAGAGCGAAAGAAGGGGCAAATCCTACAATAAGCTTTTACTATGGAATAGGCTATAAATATAAAAGTATAGGAGAGTCTGGCTATTTTGAGGAAAATAAAGGAGAAGATAAGCATTTTGCAAAAAGATGGGGCGCAACGGTTATAGTTGAAAAATCCGCATATAATTTCAGCGCCGAGAATATAAACTTTGAAAACTCTTTTAATCTGTATATGACGGAGAGTGAAATAACAGACGGTGTTGAAAAGATAAGCTGTGAAGAATACGGACAGAGCAAATGTGAAACAAATGAAGAGAGATTATCCCTTGAAATTAAAGTGGGAGAGTATCATAATAAAGAGAGAGCGGCGGCTTTGGTCTGTGAAGCCGACAATTCTGTATTTGTAAACTGTAATTTCAAATCAAGCCAGGATACATTATATGCAGGACATGGCAGGCAAAGATTTGTCGGTTGTAATATTTTCGGGAATGTGGACTATATTTTCGGTGAAGAAGATGCGAGAGCCGATTTTATAAAATGTAGTCTTATATGGCTCGGATATACTGGAAAAGAGGCATCTCCCGGAATAATATGTGCTCCGAAGGGAGTATTTTTGTTTTATAAATGCAGGATTGAAAAGAATAAAGATGAAAATTATAAAAGTTTTCCGGGATATCTGGCAAGACCGTGGAGAGCAAGCGGTGCCGTATTGTTTTATAAATGTGATATAGAAAAAGATTCTGTATGTAAAGATGGGTTTACAGAAATGAATAAAGTTACTCCTGAGGAAGTGGCTTTTTTCGAGCATGAAAATATTTGCAACGGACAGATTTTCAGTACAAAAAAAGGAAAGTCTTTATTTTAGTGAGTTTATGGAGGTGAAAGTTTGAAATTCGGAGTAAGAGTACATGACTTTGGAAGAGACGATGCGAAAATTCATGCAAAAAAAGTAAGAGAGATCGGATTTGAATCAATACATTTGGCTGTAAAAAAGGCCTTTCCGGGTATCAGCGGAAATATTGATATAAAGGAAAAAGATATTGAATATATAAAAGAGGCATTTAAGGGAATTGAACTGAGTGTACTTGGAAGCTATATTGATTTTACAACAGATGATGATGAAATATGGCAAAATCATAAAACCGAGTTCATTGCCGCGATGAAAATAAGTAAGCCGCTGTCTGCTCTGTATGTAGGAAGTGAAAGTTCCTATGGAAACATAAGTATGGAAGATAAGATAAGACTTTTTCCAAAACTTATAAAAAGGCTTGATGATATGCTTAATGAAGCTGACAAGTATGATGCCTATGTGGCTATGGAACCTGTAGCGGCACATACACTTTATTGCAGTGAGTGGACAGGGAAAATGATTGATAAGCTTGGAAGTGAGAGGCTGAAAATTATATTCGACCCTTTAAATGTTCTTACAAGAGAGCGTGTAGACTCGCAGGAAGCATTGTGGAAAGAATGTATAGACGCATTCGGTAAGGAGACTGAGATTATTCATATGAAAGACGGAGTCTTTCCGGGTGAAGGCAGGCATATACCGTGTAAGCTTGGCGAGGGTATTATGAGGTATGACATCATAAAAAAATGGCTTAAGGAAGAAAAACCTGATATACCTGTAATAAGAGAAGAAGAAAGATATGAGTATGCCAAAGAAGATTTGGTGTTTATGAAAAGATTATTTATATAAAAAGCCAATAATGCTGCCACTGATATGTTGAATTTCACAAAACTGTACGATTGATTACCTAAGTTTCTGAAATATCTGTCAAGGTTATAATATTTCGGGCAACTACGACTTTAGTATTTGAATTATATGAAACAGAATCTTTTTATGAATTCAAAGAAAAAAATAACAATAATATCGGATTTATAGATAAGATACTAAAGTTTATGTATGAATATTTTTAAAGAGGTGTTAATATGAGACATAAAGATATAAGAAGAGAATGTGAAGAATTATGGGCAAAAAATAAATATTATGTACTAAGCAAATCTCATAAAGCATATCTGGAGATAAGGGCGTATTTGAGAGAAAAAGAACCGGATGTTTTATGGGTAAATAAAAAAATACAGGAAGCAAGAGATATGAAGGAGAGTAAAAAAGATTTTAGTAATGCCGTTCTTCATATATGGGGATATTTCAAAAAAGAAACAAGTATAATGGAAAAGCAGACATTATTTGATATATTAAATGAATATATGGAGGGAAAAAATAACAGTGAAGTTGTAATTGAATACCTTAATACTTTACTGAAGAAATACCCTAATGAATATTTAGAAAAATCAACCTTGTTAACAGGAGAACAAGATGAGACTATGGCATGAAGAACTTATCCACTTATTACCCAAAAATCAGCTTCTTGGACAACATAGGGAATGTTGTGCTTTGAGGGGTAACGGATGGAAAAAGAAACATAAAACTGTGGACTATGTGTTTTCATATTCCCCATATCATCTATTCATGTATCATTTATTAGTTATGGAGGAGATGGAGAAAAGAGGATATAATGTTTCTGTAGAATGGAAAGATAAGAATTATAGAGGAAAAGCAGCAGAAAAGTATGATAATCTTGAAGAGGAAATTATAGACAGCCCGATTTACAAAGAGCATAATATTGAATATCTGGCTGAATGCATAGAAAACTTAGAAAAGAAAGGTATACATTTAAAAGTATAGTTTCTTAGAGAGGATGGCAAGAATTGAAATATTATGAAAACATAAAACTTAAAAATAATATGGTTTGTATTATAAGGAATGCAACAATTACCGATGCCAAGGGAGTGCTTGAGAATACTAAGATTATCCGTGAAGAAACAGACTTCCTTCTTTCTTATCCGGATGAAATAAATTTTAGTGTTGAGGAAAAAGAGAAATTCCTTGAAGATAAAGAAAACAGCTCCTGTGAGATACAAATTTGTGCGATTGTTGATGATAGAATTGTCGGTTTAGCAGGAATTTCTGCGGTTGGATCAAAAGATAAGGTAAAACATCGTGCAGAGTTCGGGATAAGTATTGAAAAAGCATATTATGGGAAAGGTATAGGTACTGCATTAACAAAGGCATGTATTGAATGTGCAAAAACTGCCGGCTATAGGCAATTGGAACTTGAGGTGGTTGCTGAAAATAAAAATGCTATTGCACTTTATAAAAAATTTGGATTCACGGAAACCGGTCGTAATCCGAGAGGTTTTTGTTCTCGTTATACCGGATGGCAAGAACTTATATCTATGTTATTGGAGTTGGATTAAAGGTTGTTTTTGATAATATGTTTATTAAATTTTAGATCTAGGGCAGTCATTTCTATTGCTGTTTTGCAATTTTATTCGAATAAAAAAAGAGGATGTCGCATCGCGACATCCTCAAATTTTTTATCTGCTCTGTGTCCAAACACCGTTTCCGTCTACATAGTAGCGGTTGTTGTCAACCCACTGGCTGGTAAGCATCTTACCGAGATTGCTTCCGTCCTCTTTGCTGAGCCAGTACCACTTGCCTGAATATGGGCTCTTTAACCAACCGGTCATCATATAACCTCTGTTATCGAAGTAGTACCAGTTGCCGTTAATCTGCTGCCAGTTGTTTATAGTATAGCTTCTGTCGGCATTTATATACCACCAGCCTACATTGTCCTTTAACCAAGCGCCTGTGCTGTTTGAGTTTGCACCGTTAGGTCCTGAGTTACCGCCATTATTGTTACTGCTTTGTCCGCCGAGATTTGATAAGATATCGTCATCTACATCAAATTCATCAGACTCTGTCCATTTATTACTTTTAGTACCGTTGCTTGCAACTGCACGAATCTTTACAGTGTAGCTTCCCTTGCCGTTCTCACGGATTTTGCTGCGGAAATCATAGCTTGTACCTGATGTTGTTATATTATCCTTGATTGAATTATTACGATAAAGCTTTACTTCGTACTTGCTGGCATAGTCGGCCTTGTCCCAAGATATGATAGGGCTGTCATCATCACCCCAGTTGATATCGCTTACTTCAAGAGCACCGTTGTCACCTGCGCTTGTCTTTGGAAGTGTAACTGTTACAGACATGCTTGTTCCGCTTGCAGAAATCTTTGATATTGTAGCGCCCTTGCCTGTTTTATCGTTAAGACTGATATTGCCGTTTGGTGTACCCTTGAAAGTATAGTCTTCACAAAACAACTGACGCCATCTTCTTTAAACTTCCTTGAATCATACAATCCTCCATTCTGCAGGCTCTCCTGCAAGATAAATATTTTAATGTTATGATTATATTCTAAAGTATTTTTTGTAGAAAATATAGTCCTTTAGGCTTAAGTTTATCTTACTTAATTGTAACTAAAATTGAATATCCTCAGAAAATGCAGAATAAATTTTGAAGATTTACAGAATATTATTAACAAAGGCAATTTATTGCAATTATCTGTATTCACATGAATAATTAAATTTATAAAATATTTAGGTATGTACTTGATTTCCCGGATGAAATAAGGTATAAATTAAATATAGGTTAGGTTAACCTAATTATAAAAATAAAACAACCTAATTAATTAGGAGGAGTAATATGTTTAAAAGAAATTTAAGTATACTTATTGCAGCCGCAGGAATGGCTTTATCACTTTGTGCATGTGCGGGAGGAAAAGCCGCTACAACAGATAAGAAAAATGTAGTCGTTACAACTTCGTTTTTACAGGATATGGTAGAAGAGCTTGCAGGTGATACCGTTAATGTGGAGCTTATAATACCTGCAGGTGAGGATCCGCATCTATACGTTGCAAAGCCTGAGGACTATACAAAGCTTAGCAAGTCGGATCTTACTTTATATCATGGACTTCATTTTGAAGGGAAAATGGTGGAAGCACTTGAAGCTAAGGGTGAGGCTGTAAGCAGAAATTTTCCGAAAGATCGCATAGGAACAATGGATGAAGACGGTCATGTTATTACAGATCCGCATTTCTGGTTTGATATAGGACTTTATAAAATGGCGGTTGAAGCTGCAGGTGAGTCACTTGAAAATTTGAATCCCGAATATAAGGATAAGTATGAAGAGAATAAAACAAAGTATTTGGAGGAACTTACAAAGCTTGATGAGTATGTAAAGGAGAATATTTCTTCAATACCTAAGGAGAGCAGATATTTGATCACGCCTCATGATGCATTCAATTATTTCTCAAGAGCATATGATATAGAAGTAAAAGCACCTCAAGGTGTAAGCACCGAATCGGAGGTGGCAAATCAGGATATACAGGAAACTATAGATTTTATAGTGGAACATAAAATAAAAGCTATATTTGCGGAATCTACAACCGATCCTGCCCGTATGGAAAAGTTAAGAGAGGGTGCAGCTGCAAAGGGAGCGGATGTAAAGATTGTAAGCGGTGAAGGAAATGAGCTATTCTCGGATTCATTGGCACCGAAGGGTGAAGACGGCGATACATATATTGATATGTATAAGCATAATGTAAAACTGATTACCGATAATTTAAAATAGTACCTTTGAGGTTTGATATGGAAAAAGTATTGATACATTTGGAAGACTTTACAATGGCATATACAGATATTCCCGTGATATGGGATATGGATCTTGATATCTATGAGGGAAGCATTACCGCAATAATAGGACCGAACGGAGCCGGAAAATCCACCTTGATGAAGGGAATACTGGGGCTTATGAAGCCTATTTCAGGTAAAGTAAGTATTATGGGTAAGTCTTACAAGGAGGTATATAAGCAGATTGCTTATATACCTCAGACCACCACGGTAAACTGGAATTTTCCCACTACGGTAATTGATGTGGTGACAATGGGAAGATATGCGGGGCTTGGTTTGTTTAAAAGAGTAAATGCTTCTGAAAAAGAAAAAGCTTTGGAAGCATTGAAAAAAATGAAAATGGAAGATTTTGCCTCCAGGCAGATCTCGGAACTTTCAGGGGGACAAAAACAAAGGGTATTCATAGCAAGGGCGATTGCTCAGAATGCCTTTATTTACTTTATGGATGAACCGCTTGCAGGAGTTGATAAGAAAACCGAGAATATAATTATAGAAACAATGAGGGAGTTTAAAAAAGAGGGGAAAACCATTATAGCGGTACACCATGATTTAAATACACTATGCGAATATTTCGATCATGTGGTTATGGTGAATAAACAGCTTATAGCAAGCGGAAGAACCGAGGAAACTTTTATAAAAGAAAATATAGATGCGACATATGGGGAGTAGACTATGAATATAAGTATTATTACACAGTATTCATTTATTGTGGTTGCGATAGGAACAATGCTGCTTGCCATGGCAACAGGTATAGTCGGAACGATAAGTATTTTAAAGGGGCAAAGTCTGATAGGTGATGCTGTAGGACATGCATCACTTCCCGGAATAATTTTGGCATTTATGATATCCGGAAGAAAAAGCTCTCTTATTTTAATGCTCGGTGCAATAGCGGCAGGCATAGTCGCTTTTATGTTGATACAGATTATTTCGGAAGGCTCCAAAATAGAAGCGGATACCGCAATGGCGGTCATTTTATCGGCAATGTTCGGTATGGGTATGGTATTAAAAAGTTATATACAGGGCAATCCGAAATATCAGGGAGCTTCACAGTCGGGACTTGCAAGCTATATATTCGGACAGGCGGCATATATACTGAGGGAGGATGTTTATATAATACTTACGGTATCGGTCATATCTCTTGCCCTATTTATACTGTTTTACAAAGAGATAAAGGTATATGTCTTTGATACGGTTTATGCGTATACAATAGGGATAAATTCAAGACTTACCTCTCTTCTTATAATGATAATAACAATGATTTTGATTGCGGCAGGTTTAAAGGCGGTGGGAGCTATTCTTATAAGCAGTATGCTTATAACTCCTGCCGTTACAGGTTTGCAATGGAGCAAAAGCTATGAGAAAGTCTTAGTGATTGCGGCGGTAACAGGAGCCGTATCTGCATTCTTCGGTACTTTTATAAGCAGTGCAGTGAAGGGATTTTCTACAGGACCAAGTATTATACTTATTATGTCTATAATAGCGCTTTCATCCGTATTTTTTGCACCGAGAGGTATTGTGAGAATGCTTTTAAATATTAGGAAGATGAGGGCAGGGAAATGATTGAATCTTTGTATATTCTTATAATAACTTCACTTGCCTGTGCCGTTTTGGGAGTGTTTTTAGTTTTAAGAAGACTTTCAATGGTTTCCGATGCAATCTCACATTCCGTACTTCTTGGAATAGTTATAGGATATTTTGTTACTAAAGATATAGGGAGTGTTTTATTAATAATAGGAGCAAGTCTTTTCGGTGTTTTAACGACTGTTTGTATAGAGTTACTGATAAAAAGTAAAAGAGTGACGGAAGATGCTTCTGTAGGTATAATTTTTCCGCTGTTTTTTTCGATAGCCGTTATACTTATTACAAGATATGCAAGAAATGTACATCTGGATACTGAGGTGGTTTTGATTGGAGAAATTATACTGGCTCCGCTTCATAGAATAAATTTCCTTGGATTAAGCCTTCCAAAGGCTTTGATACAGATGAGTTTTGTACTTTTGATAAATATTGTATTTATAGCGGTTTTTTTTAGAAAACTGAAAATAAGTTCATTTGATCCTGTATATGCCGGAGTGGCCGGTATTGCAGGTGCAGGTCTTTATTATGTTTTTATGGCTTTGGTTTCATTTACTGCAGTTTCTGCGTTTGAGTCGGTAGGTGCGATACTTACAATATCCTTTTTTATTTCACCGGCTGCAAGTGCATATCTGATTTCAAAGGACCTTAAAATAACAATATTTTTGGCAGCT
>NZ_CALLVU010000045.1 GCF_938015485.1 uncultured Lachnoanaerobaculum sp.
AAATAAAAATATCCATATATTTATTGAATAGGTTTCATAACAACTTCACCGTTTTTATCCATTACTAACACAGGGTTGCTTCCGTCTCGATTTATCCTTGTAATACACAGTTTCCCAGAATTATCAATATATCTGTAAATAAATATATAATTATCTGTTAAAAAGATTTCTATCATACGTTCATCTACAGATATCCCCTTCATTGTGTAAACTTCTTTTGATATACCGGTTTCAGCATCTATCTCATATATTTTCAATTCCCTATATTCCTGATTATTCTCTACATAATCTTCAATATACGATATATATACCTTTTTGTCTCTAATAGTAAAGTCATTCCTATTGCGACTATTACTTAATGGTCTATCTATAGCATCATAGCTGACAGCAGCACTGTCCAATATGTTTTTTATATCATCCACTTTAACTCTGCCTATAGGATATAATTTTACCTCATACTTTATTTTGCTCATACATTCTTCATTTTCATATGTATTTATATACTCATTCATGTTTCCAAAGAACTTGTCTTTATAATTTTTATCTCTATAAGTAAGTTTCTGCTCTCCAAGAAAATAGATGTATCCATCTGAAACCTCTGAAAAATCTCCAATTGACAACTCGATACTTTGGAGTTCATAGTTATCCAGATTTCTATCAATTATTTTTCCTTTTCTTACCTTTTTATCTATCTCTTTTGCAAATGAATCATAAGGTATAACTTCTTCTCTTAAATAAGAATCCCAAGTTTCTGGAGGTAAATAGTATTTTGAAAAATGCAGAGTGTACTCTTTATATTTTATTTTATTAATATCAAATAAATAATATTTTGGTACATAAACTTCTGCTTTTAAAAAATCTATATTAAAAACATAGTTATTAAATATAGTATTATCCCTATCAAACCCATTATATCCTAAATCATTTTTAAAAATTCTTTTCCCGTTAAAGTCATATTTTTCAAACTCCGTGCCTCCACTTAATGTATATATATTGTTACCTTCAAGATACATGATGCCATGATCATGAATAATGCTTATTATCTCTCCATCTGTGTTCAGTTTGTAAATACTGTTACCACTTTCCTCTCGTAGAAAAATATTTTTATCCTTTACTAAAATACCGAAAATATTCCCTTGCATTTTACAAATTTCTTTTATTTCTGCATTATTATTTTCCATATACATCAGCCTGTTTTCATAAACAAAATATGTACCGTCTACCCCTTGAACAACTTTATTAAGTTCTTTTCCACCTTCACCGGCATCATTATATGCTATCTTTTCTTTTTGCCAATGCTTATCTGCAGATACATACATAAAATCAAATTCGGGCAGTATAAAATAAATTGAAAGTACTATTAAAAATATTAAGACTGCTAAAACCGGTACTATAACTTGTATCCTTTTCATTTTCACAACTTATCCTTTCTATTCTGCAAAGCATAAATCTATTGATTTTACCGGCTTTGACGACTTTTATTTACCGCAAAACTAAAGCCCAAAGTTACAGATATTGTAGTTTATCTGTATAGTTCACTATTTCGCCTGCTCTGCTATAATATCGACCTCTTAGTTTTGCTTCACACCGGATATTTTTTTACTCCTTCTACTCTCAGTGATTCTATATCAGATGATATAGCTTATGTTTTTAATACTTTCGATGTGAATGCACAATTTTAAAAATTATGATATATATGTAAACTATTTTCCACTCTTTTCTTCACTCTTAGATTCTAGTGGTTTCATAACAACTTCACCGTTTTCATCCATTACTAATATAGGGTTGCTTCCGTCCTTATCAAGTCTGATTATACGCAATGTAGTGCTTTCCTCTATTTTATATTGATATAAGAAAACGTAATCATCACTGCAATATATCCCCGGTGTATATATATCATCACTCAATTCCCGACAATCATAAATACTCCTGGTAGTACCTTTTTCTATATCTGTAACCAAAACCTTTATTTCTTTCGTTGTAGCATTATTCACATTTGAAATACTATATATATAATTATCATTTACTTCAAATACTTCTATCTCGTCATCAGTGTCTATTGGGTACATCGGCACATTCAGTATTTCATACTCAAGTTGAGAAGTATCCCCTGCATTTTCTATATTTTCAACATCAACTCTAAACATTACATAAACATAAGCTTTAAATTCTACTCTGGTTTTTTCTTTTTCATCAAAATCACCTGTACTGTCAAATAAAATTTTATTTTTGTAGTTTTTATCTCTATAACAAAATTCCAATGCATGATAAAAATATATATATCCATCTACCGCTCTATAGTAATCCGGATTTTGTTTAGATAAACCTATACTGACCAGTTCGTAATCTTCCATATTTCTGTTTTTAGTATTTCTTAATTTATTTTTATTTTCTCTTATTTTGTTATCCCAACCTTCTGCCCATTCATCATATTGTTCCAAATTTATAAAATTATTATTATAATCCCATATTGACGGTTGCTTATAATAATGCACTGTATATAAAACTTTTGGCATATACTTAACTCTATTCCAATCAAATATATAATGATATGGTACATCTACTCCCATACCATAATTTGAAAGTTCTTCCTTTACCATACGCATATTGTAATCATTGAATATAATACCACCAACACCTCCGGCCATTAACTGACCATAATACATCTTTGAAGAATAGATTTTTTTACCGTCTAAGTTATATTTACTTATTGTATTATTATCATATACATAATTATATATATATATTATATAGCAAGCAGGAAGGTAATTGTGTGACTCTGGCTACAAAATTTCTTAAAGTTAAGGTCTTCTATGACCAAGGGGCCTCATCTGTGTTAGAATGATAACCTAGATTAAGCGAGGTAGTAATGAAATCCTTATATAAAGAAGTGCAAGCGGGGGCCTTTATCAGGCGGCCCAATCGATTTGTGGTTGTCCTTGATTTGGATGGCCAAGAGACAAAGTGTCACCTACCCAATCCTGGGCGCATGTGGGAACTCCTCTATCCAGGGGTAACCATCTATGTGACGCCACACCCAAAAGAGGGGGCGGCTACCCAACACCGGGTGATTGGTATTGAGCGTGATGGTGTACCCATCATGTTGGACACTAATTATTCTAATGATGTAGCCCAGTATTTAGTGGATCATAAGCTGATTGAAGGCTGGGAGGAATGGTTTGTTTTACGCCGTGAGTATACCGTAGGCAAGAGTCGATTTGATTTACTACTAAGCAATGATCAAGGGCGAAAATTTCTCCTAGAGGTTAAGTCCTGTACCCTATTTTCTGAGATGGGGGCCATGTTTCCCGATGCTATAACAGAGCGAGGACGTAAGCACCTGATTCACCTCCGTGAATTACAAGGAGAGGGCTACCATACGGGGGTTCTTTTCTTGGTGCAATGGGACCGAGCCCGGTGGTTCTTACCAGACTATCACACGGATTTAGCTTTTGCTCAAACCTTTCAAGAAGTTGTGGACCACTTAGATTGGAAGGCCGTATCACTTGCTTGGGATAAGACCTTTACCCTACCTAAGGTCATAGGCCCTTGTCGCTATCCTGCTGATCTATTAGCTCAAGAAGCCCATGATAGTGGCGTCTATGCCATGGTCTTACAACTAGAAAAGGCCCAAGACCTGGAAATTGGGTCTAAGGGAATCCTGCATTTTAAAGAAGGTTATTATATTTATGTTGGCTCCGCTAAGGCCCATTTAAGTAAGCGCCTTGAGCGCCATAAGCGCAAGCGGAAGAAAATGCATTGGCACTTAGATTACTTGCGAGGGTCCTGCCATGTTATTGCAGCCCTTCCTATTCGGACAGCGGCTCCTTTAGAGTGCCTATTAGCCAAGGCCGTAGAGGCTGTAGCTGATTGGTCGGTTCCTGGTTTTGGTTGTTCTGACTGTCACTGCCAAAGTCATCTATTCGGTATGGTAGAAAACCCTATTCATGCAAAAGCTTTCATGGATGTCATTGAAGATTTTCGCATGAATCGTTTAGACCAACTCATCGACGAATAAGGAACTATAGGTCTAGGCTAGCTTGTTTAATTCATGGATTAGTCATAAGAGCCTATAAATGGTATAATATAGGTTGAATCTTATTGTCTGAAGAAATAAATGAGGTGACACTGTGGAAGAACAATCCTGGAGCCATGGTAATATCCAGCCCGTTCAGATCGACAAGGAAATGAAGACTGCCTACATCGATTACGCTATGTCCGTAATCGTTATGCGTGCTTTGCCTGACGTTCGTGACGGATTGAAACCGGTTCATCGTCGTATCTTGTACTCCATGCAAGAAACTGGCATG
>NZ_CALLVU010000046.1 GCF_938015485.1 uncultured Lachnoanaerobaculum sp.
TGCGATAGTTCATAGATTGTGGGATATAAATGCGAATATAAAAATAGTAATGTCAAATGATAAAATTGAGATTATATCGCCAGGAAGTTTACCTCCAGGAATGTCAGAAGATGAATATATGAGAGGCTATGTTTCAGTTTTGAGAAATCCCATAATAGCAAATATTTTTTATAGACTAGGAATAATTGAAAAATTTGGAACAGGAATAAAAAGAATAAAATATGAATATAGGGAAAGTTCTGTAAAACCGTCTTTTGAGATATATGAAAATAGTATAAGGATAACTTTGCCGATAATTGAAACAGTTCCAAGTAATTTAGTTAATGGAGAAGTAAAAGTTTTTGAAATTCTTAAAAAGTATGAAAAATTAAGTAGAAAAGAAATTGAAGAATTAAGTGAATATAATAAATCAAAAGTCATAAGATCGATAAATGGTTTAATTGAAAAAAGTATTGTTGAGCAGGTGGGGAAAGGACGTTCAGTAAAATATCAATTAAAGAAATAAGAGAAAATTATTTTTTCGTTGCAGAAGTATAAATCGTATTGATTTTTTTCAAAAAGACTATACTATACTATAATATAGAGGTGGTTTTAATGATAGTTACAAATTATTCGAGTCTGAGAAAGGATTTGAAAAAATATTGTGACAAAGTTATTGATGATTGAGAAGCAATAATCATAACAAGAAAAAACGATAAAAATGTAGTACTGATGAGTTTAATAGTTTGATAGAAAATCTTTACATCATGTCAAATAAGAAATACTGCAATAAACTGTTAAAAAGAAAAGAGAAAGCGGAGAATATACAAATGCATGGTATAATTGAAGTAGAATAATGAATTCGGATGAGAGGAATAAAAATGGAGCTGTCCTGTTATGAAAAAAATAGTGAGTCATCTCTATTTTGAAACAGGAAATGAATACAGGGAATAATTATATCAAAAATTAACAGCTACAGAACATATTATATGGATAGATAATCCTAAAGTTCTTGGAATTTATGAAACAAGATATTATTTCGATTCTAATGGAAAAATTGTAAGATATGTAGATGAAAAAGGAAATATTCACGAAAATGATTCACAGATGAGAGAAGAAGATGAAGAGATTAGGAGATTTAAATTGAATTTTTTAGGAAATAGGTTATAAGTTTAAAATAAAAGTGATATTAGCTTAAAATTTGTAATATCACTTTATAGGGTGTGTACAAAATTTTTGGTGCAGTATACTTATTTTTTCTTATATTTATTTCCATATTCGTTCATTAAATCAAAAATGGGTTTTAGTTCACTACCTTTCTTTGTAAGAGAATATTCTACTTTTGGTGGAACAACTGGATATACTTTTCTTACAACTATTCCATCACTTTCAAGTTGTCTTAAATTTTCAGTTAAAACTTTTGCACTGATTCCGACTATAGATTTTGTTAATTCATTATATCTTTTTGTACCAGTTAATAAATCCCTCAATATTAGTATTTTCCATTTATTAGCTATTAATGAAGCAGTATATTCAACTGGACATTCTGTATATATTTTTCTCATAAAATCACCTCTTGTATTCATTATATCATCATATGATACTTTAAGTAAGTACAAAAAAAGAGCTGTCTCAAAATTTTAAAATTTTAAATAATTCAAAAATACAGCTCCCACATTATTTTTTAAATTTTCTTTTTGAGACAAACCCTATTAATATATAATTCCATCATTTTCAGTATATGAAGTTAATGAATTTTCTTTTACTTGAACACATACATAGCTGATACCTTCATCATCTGCGGCTGCAAATTGTCTTTTACCATTAGGGGATATTTTAATTACATTTCCTTTTTTTATTTTAACAACTTCACCATCAATTGTCAGAGTACCTTTACCCTCTGTAATTATATATATTTCCTCATTTTCTTTATGTGAATGAACAAATGGTACGCTTACACCTGCAGGTAAACTGTTAAAACTTACTTCCGCTCCTGTTAATCCTAATGTTTGATGGAATTCTGTTCTTGCTCCATCCGCAATTCCTATTGAATAATTTTTCATATATGATTCCTCCTTTTCTTTTATGTGTTTATTTTATAACATAATGAAACAAATGGCAAGAATGCACTTTTTTGTTATATAGTTACCTTTTGGTATAAATTGTGGAAATACGAAGAAAAATTATTGAATAAAGGCTCTATAATATATATGGGGTGGAAAAAGAAATAAAAAAATAGCATAAATACAAATTCCTTTTTTATGTGTTATTATGCTGCACCATCCAACCATATCCTTGTACTGCCATATCCACGAAATGATTCATGAGCAGAGATACCTTGGAATCAAATGTTGCTTTATCATAGCTTTCAGGCAAATCATCGTCCAGCGATAGTTCTACCTCATGTTTTAACTTAGCACGTGGCTGTTCATCCTTGTACCAATCTACTACAAGAAGACTACTACGATTATCGACTAGCTTCTTATAAAGGTTCTTAGCTGAGAGTTTTACTTTTTGCTCTTCGGCCTGTGTTAATTTCTTTCCAGCAATCAGCAAATCATAGATTTCCAGCTCTTCTTCTGTAAGACCTTTTATATTTGCACGATTATCTTCCTGACGAAGTTCTTCAAGAAGTTTTACCAATTGCTCGTAATAATCCTCATTTTTAGTTCCACCGGCATTATAAGAGTCAATAATACGCTTGAATCTTTCTGAAAACTTTGTTCTTGTACAGTTTTTATTAATCATCTGTTCGAGTGCTTGCTCAATGTATTCCTTAAGGTCGTTAATTTCAATAGCTTTATACTTAGCAACCTTGATTTCTTTTCTCAATTGCTCGACATCAACCTTAGAAAGATCAATAGCCTTTGTGCCTTTTATCATGTACTGTGCAGGTTCCTCACGTACATAATTAACAAACTCTTGACTTGCTGTAACACTGCCATCCAGAATCTGATTCATTTTCTGTCTGGCACGAGCGACTTTTTCATCATCAATAGTGTGATAAAAAAGACCATGCAGATACACAAGCGGTGCAAACTTATCGTTGCTCCAATTCTTCTCAAAGATTTCCGGCTTTGATGCTTCATAGAGATTCGTCAAAGTATTGAGGATAACTTTGAACTTCTCTTTATTATCATCTTTGGCAACGATAGTGTCATAGGCACTTCGTAATAACTCTAGCTTATCAAGAGTATTTGAATCATCAATTATCTTTTCCAAATTAATATCTAAAGATAATAAGAAAGAATCTGCTTCATCGATTGTACCGTCAATATAGCCTATTAGCTGGTCAATATCCTTTGCAGGGAATTCTGTTCCGTCATCACCAGTGGCATATTCTGTTAATGCTTTCTTCATGTATTTAAACACGTTGACATAATCCACGATGATTCCGGCAGGTTTTCCTGGATACACTCTGTTTGCACGAGCAATTGCCTGCATCAGTGTGTGTCCTTTCATCGGCTTGTCCAAGTAGAGTGTAGAAAGATTCTTTACATCAAATCCTGTCAGCCACATCGCACAAACGAATACGAGCTGCAACGAATCATTAGGATCTTTGAATCTATCCTCAATATCTCTGCCGTCCGGTGTGATTTCTTTCATCTTTGCACGATGCTCAGATATCCGTAAGCCCTGCTTTGCAAACTTGGCTTCTTCATCATTTTCCTCTGAAATGATAACAGCCATTTCAACCTTATTCATATAAGCAAGAATACGAGTGAGCTGATCACGTTCTTCCTCAGTAGAAGCAGTATTTCGCTTTTTCATGATCTTCTGCTTTTCTATAACCCAGTAATGCTGAACCTTATCATACATTTTGACAGCAGTATATTTATCGACAGATATAACCATACCTTTTCCAAGGAATCCACGTCTTGGGAAGTGATAGGCAATATCCTGTGCAACCTTATCCAGTCTGTCATCACGCTTGATGACCTCTAAAATACGAGAAGATGCGTTTTCTAACAGACGTGTTTCATCCTCGTTTAAATTTTCTTCTTCGATAATGTCCACAATGTCATCGTCAAGGAAATCATTCTCAAGTCCAACTTCCGGAACTCGTCTGGAATAGAATAAAGGTACTGTAGAGCCATCTTCAACAGACTGGGCAAAATTATACTCTGATACATAATCTCCAAACCACTGATTTGTAAGACGTTTTGTACCAAGCAGAGGGGTTCCAGTAAATGCAACAAAATTAGCATTCGGAAGTGCAGTTCTCATGTTCTCTGCCAAATCCTTATACTGTGTTCTATGTGCTTCATCAACAAGGACAATAATATCGTCACGAGTAGAAAGAACGGGATATTTCTTTGTTTTGTCGTATCTGAACTTATGAATCAAAGTAAAGATAAAAGCCTTATTGGTAGTTAGGAAATCACGCAATTGTTTGCTATTCTTGGGTTGACATTCTTCTTTAGAGCCAATAACCTCAGTGCGTACAAAATTCTTATGAATCTGAGTATCCAAATCTTCACGGTCTGTAATAACGAGGAACGAGAAATTACCTTGAATCTTACGCTTCATTTTACGTGTAAACATAACCATAGAATAGGATTTGCCTGAACCCTGTGTATGCCAGAAGACACCAAGCTTTCCATTAAGCTCTTTTCTGTTCTCGACTGATTCCATCAGATTATTAACGCCTAAGTACTGGTGATTCTTTGCAATAATCTTTATTCTCTGATTTTCAAAGAGAATAAAGTTTTCAATATAGTCAATCAATCTATCTTTGTTAAGAAGACCATCTACAAAATATCTGACCGAGCTATCCTTAACATTATCTGCAGCAAGAATTGCTTCTCTGTCCAGTTTTTCTTTTTCGCTATCAACCTTGAGCCATTCAAAAAAATAGTCATAGGTTGCATTAAATGCACCAAGCTTCGTCTCCAAACCATTTGAAAGCACACAAATATGATTAAATACAAAGAGATTCGGAATATCTCGGATATAATCTTTCAGATTCTTGTTGTAGGCTTCTTCAATCTTAACAATACTATTTTTCAGTTCAATAAACACAAGGGGCATACCATTGACAAAGATAAGAATATCCGGTCTTCTGTAGTAGACTTTCCCCTGAATCCACATCTGAGATACCGCTGTGAAAGTGTTGTTCTCTGGATGCTCAAAGTCTATCAATTTTACAAAATCGAAATCTTCCTTGCCGTTTCTACGAACTGTGATTTTTATATTATTACGAATTTGCCTATATAATTTGTAGTTGGTATCTACAATGTCCGTTCCTGTATAATCTTGCCTTAACGTCTTTACTATCTCTTTAATTTTATCTTCTTCGATAGTTGGATTGATACGCTTTAGGGAAGACAGCATAACATAGGGAAGAACACATTCCTTCTTTGAAGTTCTTCCTGTGCCATCATCCAAATCATCACGCTTGCTTAGATCAGCATCGCAAACGAGGATGTCATATTTAAACGGTTCAGCTTTTAATTTTGAAAGTATAGCCTGTTCTATATCACCTTCAGATATAAAATTACGCATACGAACCCCTCCTTAAACTTCAAGTTTTCCACTCATTAAGCGTGGTAAAAGCATATCTCTCTGCTTTGTAAGTAAATCATTTTGACAATTCAAGTCATCCACAATATCTATAATAGGCTGAACTTTTTCAGCAAACGCTTCAATTAATTCAGCTATTGGTAATAGAATTTTCTTGTTTAACAGTACATTTGGTTTTAAATGCAATACGTTTGCTCCATTCGCAAACTGAGAAAAATATTTGGAATAAAATCCGTATCGGCACATGCAATAAAAAAATACATTTGGCACTTTCAGGTTTACTTTAACAAGGTCTGCAGAAATAACAGATGTTCCTGAGAGCTGTGGGATTAGTGCAACAGAACCTACAGTTCTTCTATCCTGTGTCATATCTGTTACGCCAATGATTAAATCCCCAGCTACGACAATTTGCGAGTCTTTGTATTTGCCATTGTATTGCTTTGTACCATCGCGTCTAAAACCACCATATGACTGAACATTTTTTAAATTAATTAGGTTAATGCCATCATCACAGTTTATCTCATCTGAAGAATATGAAATGCCTCTATCAAACGAAGCAATGTCACCTAACTGAACATAACTCCAAGATGATGGAATATCCTCGATATAGTGTTCATTTTCATATCCCGGAAAGCGAAATCTTACAAACCATTCCTTATATAGATTCTCTGCCATTTGCTCCAACAACTTGATACGCTTGTTGTTGTTTTCGATGAGGTTGTCGTAAGTTGAAAGAATATTAGCTATTATTTTTTGTTTTTCAATAGAAGGAACATCACATTTTAAATGTTTTAATAGTCCTTGTGTTATTAATGGCTGTGCAGATCCACCAGCAAAATTATTTAATTTCATAAGCTTTAATGAATAAAATGCAAATGGATATGTTATTAATTTTTCGTTACATGTAGTAATCAATGTATTATCAGTTGCATTAAATTCTGTTGGACAATACTCGACAGAACCGCAATATGCACCTACTCTACCCAGAATTATTTTATTAAAATATTTGCTATTGTCTGTATATCCGATTATCCCATTCGAACCATAAACAGGTATTGTACCATGTTCATTCGCCGAAATAGGTTTTCCGCTCATCCACGAATATAATTTAGAGAATTTATATTCCATATCACTCACCCAACAATTCCTTCAAATTATTTTCAATGAGTTCTTCAAGTTTCTTTGCCTCAGCACTTAATGTAGCGAACTCGGCATTCAAGGATAACATTTCTTCCTTGAATTCTTCCTTAGTTAATCCATCATCTTCAATAACCACGCCGACGTAACGTCCTGCATTAAGAGAGTAGTCTTGGTCGATGATTCCATCCTCACCCTCCATTGGTGCAGCTTTGCAAAGACCTATAACATCAGCGTATACGCCATCCGGGAATCTTTCTGTTAACCAATCAATCTGTGACTGCCAATATGCTTTTGTAAGAATTTCTTTATCATCAGAAGTTTCAGGTGCATTAGCAAGTTCTGCTTTATACTCATCAATCAAATCTACAAGAGCCTGCGTATCGTCGTGATAAAGCTTGGTAATAACACCTAAGTTCTTAATCTGCTCATCGGAGAATTTTCTATGTGCTCTGTCTATCTGTGTGAATACATTTCTTGCATCAATAAACAAGATTTCATTTTTCTTGTCAGTATTTGGCTTTTGCTTATCAAAAAACCAAAGAGTAGCTGGAAGAGTTACTGATGAAAACATATTAGAAGGAAGAGTTACCATCTGAGAGATGATGCCCTCTTCAATCATTTTCTTTCTGATTTCATATTCTGAACCGGATGCGTCAGATGCAGAATTTGCCATAACAAGTGCCGCTTTACCATGCTCATTTAAGGCAGTCGCAAAGTAACCTATCCACAAATAGTTTGCGTTTGGTACAGTTTCTTTCTTATCAGATTTTTTCTTTGTTGATTTGCTCTTGTTTCTTGGCACTCCATATGTATTGAAACGAGCATCGTCAGAAACCTTATCAACAACAACTTCATCTACATTAAAGGGCGGATTCGCCATTACATAATCAAATTGCCCGAATGCATTATATGGATCAGAATAAAATGAGTTAGTTTGCGTAATGTCACCACGGATATTATTAAGAAGAAGGTTCATTTTTGCCAATTTTACAGTGTCTGGTTCTTTCTCAACACCATAGCAACGAAACTTCATCTGCTCACTTTCACTGGCATTGTGATTATGCATGTATCGTGCAGCCTGTACGAACATACCCCCGGAGCCGCAGGCCGGATCTAAGAACTTCTTTTCACCCGGCTGTGGATTCAATACTTCAACCATATATCTAACAACAGTTGCAGGAGTATAGAATGTTCCGCCATCCTTACCTTCTGCAAGTGCAAAGTTACCTAAGAAATATTCATAGATTTCACCAAAGATATCGATTGTACTATTTTCCGGAATATCTTTGAAAATACGTACGATATTAGAGAGAAGCTCCGGCTCTTCTTCCGGTACTAACTGTGCGTAAACTTCTTTTGGAAGTACACCATCCATTTTAGGATTCTCATCTTCAATGGCTTCCATAGCTTTTTTTACAAGAGTAGCCTTGTTTGCATCGTCCGGTGCATTGTTAATGAAGTCGTAGTAAGCACACTCAGGGAGATAGAAGCCACATTTCTCAATAGAGATTTCTTTGATGGACTTTTCCATACGACTGCCTTTGAGATGATTGTATTCTGCTTTAATTTTTTCTTTGTGTTGTTTATATAAGATATCCGCATATCGAAGGAAAATAAGTCCCAAGATAGGCTGACCATATTTATTTGCAGCTAAATGTGCACTCGCACGAAGCACATCGGCTGAGTGCCATAGCGTATCTTTCAGTTTTTTTAACTCTTTATCTGTCATAGCAGTAATGCTCCTTTATTTTTCAATTTTATAATCAAGCCATGCTTCCTCGATTGTTTCATAAGGAATATTGTTCTTAAGGCAAAAAGCATTAATGCTCTTCATTGCTCTTAAGTTTGGCTTTGCATATCCTGATTCTCAATGATTCAATGTAGAAAAAGTCACACCGATCTTATCGGCAAAATCCTGTTGTGTCAGAAATGAGCGCTATCTGATTTCTTTATTTCTTCAGGGAAACTCATACGCATCTCCTTTTCGTTTTTCACTTATTAATATAGTTTTATTATACCACATAAATATGAAATTTCCTAGTACCCAGTCCTTCAAGATATTATTCTTGTTTATAAGTAAAGTAAATTTATTTTTAATAATTAAAAAGATATACTTATGAATATATTGAATGACTTTTAGAGGAGGCAACCGTCTCCTCTATTTATAGTTAATAAAAAAAATTGTATTACAAAATATCCAACCATGTTAGATTAAAAGAATATTAATGGTACTTTTTAAGTGGCGGATATAGATAATAATAGGATTCCCAGACAATCATCCTGATTTTACATTCAGGACAGAAAAAGGGATTCATTCCAAAAGTTATGTACATCTGTCTCTGATAGAATGAATATTTTGATACGACAATATTTTTCTTAAGAGGCTGCATAGCCTTTTTAAGTTTATCGGAAATATATATTGAATAAAAGCCGTACCTGTTTACCATTTTAAAGTTTTTAGGAGGCAGGTGAATGAGAATCTGTGAGATAAATTTTTCAGCAGGCATAGTAATGTAAGTTTTCTTTTTGTTGTTAGCCAGATCATTGAAAAAGAAAGTAACTTTATCATCATCAATTTCAGAAATCTTGTATTCTGCAATAGGAGAACGGGCGAGATATCTTCCGAGATATCTGATAATACCCTTTGTGCTGTTGATGTCACTGTCACCGACATTAAAGAAGAATCTTTTGTTTTCTTTGTAAAGTTTTGCAACAGTATCCAAGGCCTTCATTTTAATTTTACTGTCATTATATTCTCCATTCTGAATAATTTTGAGGACATGGTACTTCCATTGACCAGCAATAGTATCCACATTAAAATGTCTCATTTTCTTGAAGTCAAAATTTTTAGTAAATCCTCCCAGAGAAACAATGTCATGGATATGTGGATTCCATTTAAGATCCCTTCCGAAGGTATGTATAATTGAAATGAGCCCGTAGTGTACGATGTCAGAGTCAGTGAAATATTTTTTGGAAAATTTTGATATTTTATTTTTTCTCAGATTTTTCTTACTGATATTATGGAAGGTGAACTTAAAGATTTCATTAACGGCGACAGAAAGCTTTGAGAGTAGGTTTCTGTCATAGAAGAAAAATTGTCTGCATTCTTTAGGTATAGTAAAGAGTACATGCCGATGTTCAATATTCAGAATGTGTTTCATAATATTCAGAGACCAGATTCTGGAATATTTGAAACCACATGAAGGACAAAGTTTAGACTTACAGGTAAGAGGGAACTTGTGGATAATAGGACAGATAGAGCCTATATACCAATTAAAAAATGAAAAAACAAACAAAAAATGTCGTGGATTGTCAATTAAATGTCGTTATTTGCTATTCAATAAATTTTATTTTTCTGATAAAATTATTTCATAAAACAAGAAGAAAGGTATGGATATAGAAATGAAAAAAGTAATTTTATTAACAGGAGCAAGCAGCGGAATCGGATATAATACAGCAGAAAGTTTGGCAAAAGAAGGACACATAGTATACGGTGCGGCAAGACGTACTGAAAGAATGGAAGATTTAAAACAGTTTGGAGTTAAACCTATATATTTAGATGTAACTAATGAAGACAGTATCAAAAATGCAGTTGATATGATAATTGAAAATGAAGGGCGTATAGATGTTCTGATAAATAATGCCGGATATGGTTCTTACGGAGCAGTGGAAGATGTAGATATAAGCGAAGCAAAAATGCAGTTTGAGGTAAATTTATTTGGATTGGCTAGATTAGTTCAGCTGGTACTTCCTCATATGAGAAAACAGAAATCAGGAAGAATTATAAATGTTTCTTCGATGGGAGGAAGACTTACAACTTATTTTGGAGCATGGTACCATGCAACTAAATATGCACTTGAGGCATTCAGTGATGCGTTACGTATGGAAGTGGCTGATTTTGGAATAGATGTTTCACTTATTGAGCCAGGTGGAATAAAAACTGAATGGGGAATTATTGCTGCAGATAAACTGGCAAATTCTGCAAAAAATGGAGCATATGAAAAAGAAGCGTTGAAGACAGCCGAAGGGATGAAAAAGCAATATTCAGGAAATATGCTTTCAAATCCAATTGTTATTACAAAAGCAATTTCAAAAGCAGTGAATAGTCGTCGTCCAAAAGCGAGATATTTAATAGGATTTATGGCAAAACCTCTAGTGTTTTTACACACTATTCTTCCTACGAGAATTTTTGATAAAATTATGAAAAGTGCATCGAAATAGAAAAAACAATTAAGAATTGGATTTTGATGAGGTTTATAGAAGAAAGAAATGATTTTTGAAAATGAAAAACTTGATGTAGTAAAAAATAGGAATAAGGGAGAAAATATGAAAATAACTATGCCAAAGCAGTTTCAGGATTTTTTAAAGGGTATTGGATTTTCGATTGAAAATATTCTTGAACAAGCGGGAATACCAAATATTTTGTGGAAAGAAGAAATTCAGCTTTCTACTGAGGAATATTATTTATTTTTGAAAAAAATTGATGAAGTTATTACAGATGAACAGATTTTAGCAATTAGTAATGTAGATAATTTGAATATGTTTATTCCTTCGTTTTTTGCGGCACTTTCCTCTAAAAATGGACTTGAAGGTATAAAAAGGCTGGCAAAATATAAAAAACTGATAGGGCCTGTATTTTTGGAAATTAAAGAATTTGAAGAAATAGTTCAAGTGCAGTATTTTTTTGAACAAAGGGAAAAGGAATTGCCACGTTTTGCAGTTTTAAATGAACAGCTTATGCTAATAAATTTATTGAATAAAGGAATTGGCAAGAAAATATCTCCAGTAAGTGTTACAAGTCCTTTTGAGTATGGGGAATTATTGACAAAGGAGATAAATGCTACGATAAATAAAGCAAAGCAAAATGAAATAATTTTTAGTATGAAAGATTTGAAAAAGCCATTTTTGACAGCAAATAACATTATGGTGGAATATTTGGAACCGCAATTGAAACAGAAACTGGCAGAAATGGAAAGTGAGACATTTGAAACTTTTGCAAGCAGAGTTCAGAAGAAACTTTTTCAGCTTATTCCGAGTGGACAGTTTGGATTGGAAAATGTAGCAGAAGAGTTTGGGATAAGTGGAAGGACTCTTCAAAGAAATCTGTCAGCAGAAAATACCAGTTTCAATCAATTGGTGAAAGATATTCAGAAAATAATGACATTCAATTATTTGGAAGCAAAGGAACTTTCGATTGATGAAATAGCTTATCTAGTTGGATATACGGAACTTTCGTCCTTCTATCGGGCATTTAAAAAATGGACTGGGAAAACAGTTTCGCAGTATCAGAAAGAGAAGTAATAGAGATTAAAATGCGTCAGAAAACCGCTGTATTTTTTTTATCGTATTTTTGACGGAATTATGGTATAATTTTTTCAGGAGGATTTAAAGGTATGAAAGAAAATAGAGAATTAGAATTAAAATTAACGGTAACAAATACTTTTTTAAAAACAGTAAGTGCTTTTGCTAATTATGGTTCAGGTAGAATAATTTTTGGAATTGATGATAATGGAAAAGTTGTAGGGATAGATGATTTGGATGAGACGTGTTTAAATCTTGAAAATAAAATAAATGATAATATTGTACCAAAACCTAATTTTAGTTTTATAAAAAATAATAGGGATAGAACTATAACACTTGTAGTTAAAGAGGGACTTGATAAACCGTATTTATACAAAGGAAAAGCCTATAAAAGAAATGATACCTCAACTATTGAAGTTGATAGATTAGAATTGAATAGACTTACTTTGGAAGGAATGAACAGATATTTTGAAGAGTTACGATCAAATGATCAAGATTTAAAATTTGAAGTATTGAAAAAAGAATTAAAGGAAAAACTTGCAATTGAAAATTTCTCTATAGATTTACTTAAAACATTGAGTTTGTATAATGATAAAGAAGGTTATAATAATGCTGCGGCACTTGTAGCAGATAGGAATTCATTTTCAGGAATAGATATTGCGAGATTTGGTAAGGATATAAATGAGATTCTTGACCGAAATACATTTATCAATATGTCTATTTTTTCTCAATTTCATAAAACTATAGAAGTATTTGAAAGATACTATAAGTATGAAGAAATACGGGGGTTTGAAAGAATTGAAAAAGAACTAATACCAGAAAAAGCTTTCAGAGAAGTGATTGCAAATGCGATAATTCATAGAACTTGGGATATAAATTCAAATATAAGAATATCAATGTTTGAGAATAGAATTGAAGTTGTTTCTCCAGGAGGATTACCTTCAGGAATAACTGAAAAAGAATATTTAAACGGACAAATTTCACAACTTAGAAATCCTATTTTGGGAAATGTTTTTTTTAGATTGAAGTATATAGAAATGTTTGGAACAGGAATAAGAAGAATAAATGAAATTTACAGAAATTATAGCACAAAACCTATTTATGAAATCAATGAAAACTCAATAAAAATCACACTTTTTACAATTTTTAATAAAATATTTTTGTCTAAAGATGAAAAAATTGTATTTGAAACATTAAAAGATGGAAATATTTTATCGAATAAAGAAATATCAGAAATAACAGGATTTAAAAAGGACAAAAATTTGAAATTATTGAAATCTTTGGTTGAGAAAAAATATATTGTAACTATTGGAAATGGAAGAGGAACTAAGTATTATAAAAACTAAAAAACCACAAAAAACCGATGTAAATATTTTTGTCGTATATATAAAGTATAAATTTTTATTAATCAGATTATATTCTAATCAAAAAAAAGAATAGTGATGTAAAATAATATAAAATCGAAAAATATATTAAGAAAGGTGCTGATTTTTATGAAAAGAATTGTAATTCTTTTATCATTAGTTTTAGGAAGTTTGAGCTTTTCATTTGGACTTGGTTATCCTCAGATTACAGTTGAAAAGGGATATTGTGAAGGAGGAAAGGTTATAAGAAGGTATACGATGGGATAAGAGGTACACGGAGGAGGAGGTACGAGAACTGTTATGAATTTCAAATTATGTAGAATTAATGGATTAAGATGTAGAAATATAAGAGTAACAATACTTGGATATTATAAAAATTCAACTTTATCTATGAACGAAGGGGTCAATATAGCAATAGATTATGATAAGAGAATTATATTTTATGATCCAGCAGGTCTTTAATTTTTATGTAAAGTTTATATTTTAGTAAAAAATGATTGAAAAATGAAAAAGCTGTTTCATAAAATAACCCTCATGAGACAGCTTTTAATTCAAAATATAGTTTTC
>NZ_CALLVU010000047.1 GCF_938015485.1 uncultured Lachnoanaerobaculum sp.
TTTTGTGGGGCTTATAAAATAATTATTTTAGGACATAATCATTTATGCTTGACATGTCCGTATTATAATAGTCCAGGACAGGTGCATGAGTAAATAAACTATAATAAATCCCCTTTTACTTTTTTATGATATATTTAAGAAAAAGGGGATTTTATAATGAATGAGTTGTTAGAATAACTTGAATATATTAAAGACATATTTTAAATATAGAATTATACATCACTGTGATAAACTGATCATCCATGTGCGTTTCTTAAAAATAACAAGTGATACAACAAGTCTGAATATCTCTTCTGTAGTAAGCAATGTATATACACCTACAATTCCCCATTTAAACATATATGCTGCAAGCATACAAAGCGGAATTCCTATACACCATGTTCCTATAATGTCAATAATCATTATAGTTTTTGTATTTCCTCCACTTCTTATAATGCCTCCTCCAAGAATCATATTTTCAACCTTTACCGGAGCATATAGGGCAAATATTACAAGAAGAATTTTTCCAAGCTCTTTTACATTATAATCCACCTGATAAAATCCTGTATAGACTCCTGCCGACAATATAAGAATTGATGATATAAAGACTGCACCTATTAACCCCACAATCATAATTTTCCCTGATTCCCTATATGCCTCCTCATACTCTTTCTTTCCAAGCCTCTTTCCTACCATAACACCTGCCGCAGCCGACAAACCGCTTAAGGCACCCATAACCAGTCCCTGAATCGGAGCCGTAAGCATATATGCCGCAAGATTTGCCGTATCAAGATGCCCATACACTCCGGTTTCCACATTCTGCCCCAAACTCCAGAGAAACTCACTTACAAGAATAGGTATAACCATTATAAAATAATCCGGTATGCTGATCCTTTTAAAATGTAATGACAATATCGGCTTATACCCATCTTTTTTGATGTAAATAATAAATCCGATAAAAATAAATATAAGGTTAAATAACTGAGAAACAAGGGTTGCAATTGCCGCACCTTTTATTCCCATAGGTAAAAATCCGGCTTTTCCAAATATAAGTATATAATTAAGTCCTGTATTTACAGCTACAGCTAATAAACTTGCAAAAAACGGTATGACAGCATGCTCCTTGCAGCGCAGCCATGTCGATAAAATGATACTGATTGCCATCGGAATATATGAAAATGCTACAATGCGAAAATATACAGCACCCGTATTTATAATACCTACATCCTTTGTATACAGTCCAAGAATATTTGCAGGGAATATTCCTGATGCAAACAAAAATAATGCAGATATTATAACTGCACAGACCATGCTTATATCAAAGCTGCTCCATGCTTCTTTCATATCCTTTGCTCCGATAAACTGTGCTGTTAATATCCCTGCAACAGTGCCTACTGCACCGATTACCACAGAAAAAATCAAAGAAAAATTACCATACAGTCCAACTGCCGATATATTTATTTCCCCCAGCTGACCGATCATTATCTGGTCAATAATTGAAAATGATGCCTGCAACATGCTCTGCAATGTAACAGGAACAGCTATTTTACATAATGATTTACTAAACTCTGACATTATAATTCCCTTGTACTTTCTCTTTTTATAAGTTTTACCGGGAGAACTATTCTTGTATCATATTCCTTCCCGTCACGCATATCTTCAATACATTTGATTGCAGCCTTTGCCCTTAAATATGCGTCTTGATGAATTGTAGTCAATGCCGGAACGCTTTCCCTGCTTGCCATACTGTCATCCATCCCGATTATTTGCAAATCCTTAGGAATCCGAACACCCCTCCCCTGTAAAAATTGCATAAAGTCCAGTGCATAATAATCAGATACTGCAAAAACTCCGGTAATATCAAGCTTTGAAAGTTCCAAAAACTTATCCTTATAAAATTGTACTCTCCCTTTCTTTGTATTAGGTATTTTCCAGATTACAGTTTCTCCGGGAGCAAATGCTTCGCAAAATCCGTCGATGCGCTCCTTGTCCATACATATATAATTATCTGAAATACATAATGCTTTTTTATGTCCAAGCTTCTTAAAATATTCCCCTGCCTTATAACCTCCGTCATAATGATCAATCACAAGATTAACAAATTTTGAGCATTTATCAAAATAGCCGTCATATACAACAAAAGATATCCTCATCTGATTTCGCAGTCTTTCATAATTCTCTTCACAAAATCCCATCAGAATCAGCCCGTCCATATTCCACATTGAAGCAAACACTATTACTTCATTGATATCTGTCGTTGTTTTTATCATAAGGAAATATCCTTTTTTATTTACCTCGTGAGAAAGTGCGTTTAATGACGACATTACAAATCCGTCCTCTAAAACTCTGCCCTCATATTTGGGATGATCATTCACTACCACTCCGATAATTCTTGAATTATTTCTTGCAAGCAAAATTCCTGCTATATTAGGAATATATCCGGTCTTTTCAAGCTCCTGTTGAACCCTTTTTACCGTTTCATCCGAAATTTTGCCGGTTTTACCATGAATCACATTTGAAACCGTTGCTGTACTTAGCCCCAGCGCATCTGCAACATCAACAATTCTAACTCTGCTCTGTGCCATACCATTTCTTCTTTTCCTGTTATTCTAAAAATGTTGTATCCCTTTAGGCTCCTACTCATAGTAAATAGCAAAACAATTTGCCGTTTACTAAAAGTCTTTTGCATGTGCATGAATTTGCAGAGGAATTTTGCAGCTTGTGAAACGCAAATCCGGTGCAACAACAGCAAATGCCGCCTATCTGCAAGTATAGAGGATAAATTTTCCTCTAGACAAATCCATTGTACAATAGGAATGTAACCTTCACAACGGTTAAACGCATAACCTTTCACAAAATTTATGTCTAATTTTTGTATTCTTTTGTTATATTAATAATAATTATCTATTATATCAAAACAGAACGTTGCTAATAGATAATCATTTATCTATTTTACAACGTTCCATTTATAAATTTACCTATCCTCTATTCAGGCTAATCGTTTTCATAATTTAATAAAAAATCTATTGTAGTTTCATCCGGTAAATTATTATGTATACAAATCTGTTTCATAGTTAATATCTATAAAATATAAAATCAATGTTGTATTTTATAAGATATAGAATTATACTAACTTGTATATTTTAGAACAGAGGTAAACAATGGCTTTTGACGGTATAGTTATATCAAATTTATCATATGAGCTTCATTCAAATCTGGTTGGGGGCAGAATATCAAAGATTTCCATGCCTGAGGATAATGAGCTTATTTTTACAATAAAGAACAATGCAAAGACTTACAGGCTTTTGGTATCCGCAAGTGCTTCACTGCCGCTTGTGTATCTTACGGATGTCAATAAACCTTCTCCTAAGGTGGCTCCGGCGTTTTTGATGTTGCTTAGAAAATATATAGGCACGGCAAAGATAAATGATATATTTCAGATGGGCCTTGAGAGAATACTTTGCTTTGAGCTTGAACATTTAAACGAGCTTGGCGATCTAAGCCACAAGCGAATGTATATTGAAATAATGGGCAAGCACTCAAATATTATATTTACAGACGAAAACAATAAAATAATAGATTCAATAAAGAGAATCTCCGCAAATATGAGTTCTCTAAGAGAGGTACTTCCGGGAAGAGAATATTTTCTGCCTGAAGAACTTAAGAAAAAAGAGCTGTTAAATACGGAACTTGAAGAATTTATAGAGATTTTAAAATCAAAGGAATACCCTCTTTCAAAGTCGATATACATGAACTTTGCAGGTATAAGTCCGCTTATAGCCGAGGAAATAATCTTAAGAGCATCGCTCCCCTCACAGGCTCCTTCCACATCTCTTAGTGAACTTGAGTACACTCACCTGTTTCATACAATACATAATCTGCTTGAAGATATAAACACTCACAACTTTACTCCGAACATAATATATAAAGGTGAAGAGGCGGTTGAGTTTTCTTCAATAAATCTTTATTCATATGAAGGTAAAGATTACAAAAGAGAATCTTTTGACTCAGTAAGCAAGATGCTTTATGATTTTTATTCATCCAGAGAAGCATTTGTACTTAACAGACAGAAAAGTTCGGATTTACGACGTATTGTAAATACGGCACTTGAAAGAACAAGTAAAAAATATGACCTTCAGGAAAAGCAGCTTCAGGATGCCGATAAAAAGGATATCTACAGAGTATACGGAGACCTTTTAAATACCTACGGCTACAGCCTTAAGGGTGGAGAGAGTTCCTTTACTACAGAAAATTTCTATGATGATAATAAGGAAATCACCATACCGCTTGATAAAAACAAGTCTGCAAAGGAAAATGCAAAGAAATACTATGACAAGTATGCAAAGCTTAGCAGAACCACAAAGGCTCTAAGCGAAGAGATTTTAAAGACAAAAAATGATATGGAACATCTGCAATCCATTCAAACCGCATTGGAGGTTTCAAGTGATGATGAGAGCCTCTCTCAGATTCGTCAGGAACTTGTGGATTTCGGATATATCAAAAAACACTCCTCAGCCAAAAAGCAAAAAATCACCTCACATCCTTATCACTACATTTCAAGTGACGGATATGATATATATGTAGGTAAGAACAATTACCAAAATGAAGAGCTTACTTTTAAGGTTGCTACCGGAAATGACTGGTGGTTTCATGCCAAGGGAATACCGGGTTCACATGTGATTTTAAAATCAAACAATGAAGAGGAACTTCCTGACAGAGCTTATGAAGAAGCCGCCGCTCTTGCAGCCTTTTATTCCAAGGCAAAGGATGCGGATAAGGTGGAAGTTGACTACATTCAAAAGAAAAATATAAAAAAAGTTGCAGGTACCGCTCCCGGATTTGTAATCTACCACTCCAACTGGTCAATGGTAGCCACACCGAAGGCGAATCTGCAACAAAAATAAATTATATGGGCTTTATTCACTGCTACAGCCACTCTTTGTGGTAGCGAATATAAGCCTTTTTTACTGCCGTAACAAGTATCATATATGCCAATACACATGGTATAAGATATAAAAAGAATGATAAAGGCAATGCAACAAATCCTATCGCCTTACCAAGCAAAGTAAACGGTATTATAGTAATAACTATGATTCCGAAGAAATTAAGCATTGTAAGAGGAGCCGATGCTCTACTTTGTATAAAAGGTAACTTCATAGTACGAATCATATGTATAACCAGCGATTGGCTCCACATTGACTCGACAAACCAGCCTGCCTGAAACATTGCCACATAGGTAACTCTGATACGGTTAAGCTCATCACCGCTAAAATGACTTGCAAGATTATTATATATAACTCCGTGACTTACAAAATGAGGGCAGAACACAAAGTACATAAATGCAAATGTCATAAAGTCAAATATTGAACTTGTAGGTCCTATCCATATCATAAACTTGCCTATACTTGAAGCATCCCATTTTTTCGGCAGCTTGATAAACTCTTCGTCCACATTGTCCCAAGGAATTGCACTGCAACATGAATCATATATAAGATTGAGCAAAATAAGGTGCATACTCTCCATAGGTAAAAAAGGTAAAAGTGCTGAAGCACCGAGAACTGAGAACATATTTCCGAAGTTTGAAGATGCGGTCATCTTGATATACTTTATCATATTTGCAAAGGTCTTTCGTCCTTCTATAATTCCGGACTCCAAAACCATAAGGTCTTTTTCAAGAAGTATGATATCTGCAGACTCCTTAGCCACATCCACTGCGGTATCTACAGAGATACCTATATCGGCCACCTTCATAGCTGCAGCATCATTGATACCGTCACCCATAAATCCTACAGTATGTCCGTTCTCTCTAAGCACGGATACGACTCTTGACTTCTGGCTTGGAGTAAGCTTTGCAAAGACATCCGTCACCTCTGCCACTTTCTTAAGCTCATCGTCATCCATCTTTTCAATATCACCGCCAAGCAGCATATTTTTTACTTCAAGACCTACCTGATTACATATGGTCTTTGTAACCTTTTCATTGTCTCCTGTAAGAATCTTTGTTCTTACACCATGCTCTTTTAATGCCTTTATCGCACCTGCAGCCGATTCCTTAGGCGGATCCAAAAACGCAAGATACCCCATAAGTATCATGTCACATTCATCATCCACACTGCAGCTTTGTTTTTCTACATCTTTTCTTGCAATGGCAAGTACACGAAATCCCTTTACATTGAGGTCGTCAACAGTATCAAGGATTTTTTTTCTGAAGTCGTTTGTAATAGGCTCTACATTTCCGTTGTACTCGGCATATGAGCATACGGCAAGCATCTCTTCAACGGCACCCTTTGTAACCATCTTTATTGTGCCTGCACGATTTTGTACTACCGTTGTAAGTCTTCGCCTGCTGAAGTCAAACGGTATCTCGTCAATCTTTTTATAGTTTTCCGACAAATCAAGAAGCTGTGAGTCGTTTGCCTCCTCTTCCTCAGTCCTTTGAATAATGGCAAGGTCCATAAGATTCTTATAACCCGTCTGAAAATAGCTGTTAAGATATCCGTATCTAAGTACTCTTGAATCCTCATCTCCCTTTATATTAAGGTGATATTCAAGTACAACTCTGTCCTGTGTCAAAGTTCCGGTCTTATCCGTACACAAAATATCCATCGCACCGAAGTTTTGTATTGAATTCAGATTCTTTACAATGGTTTTCTTCCTGCTCATTGAAACCGCACCTTTTGCAAGACAGCTTGTTACAATCATAGGAAGCATCTCAGGAGTAAGTCCGACCGCAATGGATATTGCAAACAAAAATGCCGAAATCCAGTTTCCTTTTGTAACACCGTTAATTACAAATACCAAGGGCACCATTACAAGCATAAATCTTATAAGTACCCATGAAACGGCGTTTACACCCTTTGTAAAGTTGGTCTCCACAGACTCCGTGGCTATTGCCGATGTCATTGAGCCGAAAAGTGTGTTGTCTCCTACAGATACAACTATCGCCGTAGCACTTCCCGATATGACATTGCTGCCCATAAAAGCTATATTTGTATACTCTGTTATATTATCCTTTTTCTCACAGACTGTTGCCAGCTTTTCAATAGGCTCACTCTCACCGCTAAGACTTGACTGACTGACAAAGAGATCCTTTGCCTCTATTATCCTTACATCTGCGGGAATCATGTCACCGGCTGAAAGATATACAATATCACCTACCACCACTTCATCAAGAGGTATCTCTATATGACTTTTATTCTGTCTTGTAACCGTACAGGTGGTGGTAATCATAGCTAAAAGCTTCGCCGCCGCGTCACCGCTTCTGCTCTCCTGAATAAATCTCAACACACCCGATACAAATACCATTGTAAGTATGATAATCACCGTTACAGGATTGAAGTCTTTTTTTGTATTTCCGAACATATGAAGTATAGGAAATATGATATCGGTAACTGTGGAAACTACCGCAAGACAAATAAGCACCACCGTAAAAGGATTTATAAATGCCTCCGCCAATCTTTCTACAATAGATTTTTTCTTTTCTTTTTTTACCTTATTTGAGCCGTATTTATCTCTGCTCTCATCCACCTCTTCTTCAGTAAGTCCGCTTAAATTTATATTCAAATATTCTTCTATGTCCTCAACCTTGTGAGTGGCCATATATTCAATATTTGTGTTCATATTATATTCCAATCTTTTCTACTGCCTTATCCCTAAGCATCAGAGCATCCACCGCCTGTTTCGGATCTTTATTTTCAAAAAGTACGGCGTTTACCTCATCCACTATCGGCATACAGATATTATATTTATTTGCAAGAGCCTTGGCCGCCTTGGCTGAATACACACCCTCAACCACCATGGCAACTTCCTTCATAGCCTCATCCATACTCATTCCCTGCCCCATAAGCATACCGGCTTTTCTGTTTCTGCTGTGCTTACTGGCGCAGGTTACTATCAAATCTCCTATACCTGAAAGCCCGTAGAATGTCTCTATATTTGCACCCATTGCGGTGCCCAGCCTGCTTATTTCCACTATTCCTCTGGTAATAAGTGCCGCTTTGGCATTATCTCCATATCCAAGTCCGTCGGAAATACCTGCAGCCAAAGCTATAACGTTTTTCAGTGAGCCTCCCAGCTCAATGCCAAGCATATCTGTAGAAGTATACACTCTGAATACCGGACTCATAAATGTTGACTGTATAATTTTTGCAGTCTCCATATCCTTGGCGCCTGCCACACAGGTGGTAGGAAGAAGTCTTACAACTTCCTCGGCATGACTTGGACCTGAAAGTACCGCAACATCGGCATTCTTTATCTCATCCAAAATCTGATCACTAAGTATCTCCAAGGTGCTTTCCTCTATTCCCTTGGCAACATTTACAATGATTTGATTTTCCTTATAAAAAGGTGCCATTTTCTTTGCGGTAGCTCTTGTAAAAATTGAAGGAACTGAAAGCACACAAATGTCCGCATTCTCCATAGCTTTCTCCAAATCGAATTCAAACACAATCCCCTCATCAAAGACAATCCCCGGCAGATTTTTATGTGTACATTTTTCTCTAAGTTCTTTTAATTCGCTCTCAATAGCTGACCACACCTTAACTTCATGCCCGTTGTCAAACAAAAGTCTGGCAAGAGCCATACCCCAAGTACCTGAACCTATAACAGCTGTTTTCATTTTTCCACCTTTTTCCCTATTTTATTCTCAGTTCCGTTAAGCAATCTCTTTATATTTGCTCTATGCATAAATATGGAAAGAAGTCCTATAGCGGCTGTCAAAAATCTAAACTCCACAGGAGATGCTCCATCTCCGAATCCGTAGCTGAATTTGACAAGGAAATGTGACATTCCTATCAAAATAATCATTACAAATATAGAGCCAAGTGAGACATATCTTGTAATTGCAACTGTAATTATGAATACAATCAAACATACAACAGCTATCCTTATATCCAGTGCCATTATTATGCCTGCCGTAGATGCCACACCCTTTCCGCCTTTAAATCCCAGATAGAAAGGAAAGTTGTGCCCAAGCACCACACCAAGCCCGATATACAGCATATAGATATAGCTTAAGCTTACATTATCTCTGAAGATAAACCTTACAACCAAACATGGTATCAGTGACTTACAAAAATCTCCCAAAAATACAACCAATCCTGCCTTTGCTCCCAGCACTCTGAGTGTATTGGTTGCTCCGGCATTTCCTGAGCCATAATTTCTTATATCCATTTTATGTATTTTACCGAATATATATCCGGTTTCAATATTTCCTATAAAATATCCAATTATTAAAAGCAGAATCATAAGCATTACTTGTTGTCCTCTTTTCTCTCTCTGATAATAAATCTTATAGATGTACCCCTGAATCCGAATGCTTCTCTTATCTTATTTTCCAAATATCTTTGATATGAGAAATGCATAAGCTGCTTTATATTGACAAATATAACAAATGTCGGCGGCTTTACCGCTACCTGTGTAGCATAGAAAATCTTTAATCTCTTACCTTTGTCTGAAGGCGGCTGCTGCATTACCGTAGCTTCAGAGATAATCTCATTGAGTACACCTGTCTGTATTCTTAGAGTCTGATTCTCCCTTACAATATCAATAAGCTCAAAGAGCTTTTGAAGTCTCTGACCGCTTAATGCCGATATAAAGATAAACTCCGCATAAGGCATAAAAGAAAGTATTCTCTTTATCTCATTGGTATATTCATAAATAGTCTTATCATTTTTTTCAATCAAATCCCACTTATTTACCGCAACTATTATGCCCTTGCCTCTGTCATGTGCAATACCTGCAATCTTTGCATCCTGTTCCGTAACACCTTCACTCGCATCAATAACAAGTATTACAACATCCGCTCTGTCTACAGCAGTTACCGTCCTGATTATTGAGTACCTTTCAATATCCTCTTTTACCTTTGATTTTCTTCTAAGACCTGCAGTATCAATAAACACATATTCCTGCTTGTTATTTACAACTACGGTATCTATAGCATCTCTCGTTGTGCCTGCAATATCCGATACGATTACTCTGTTTTGGCCTGTAAGTCTGTTGATAATTGACGATTTACCTACATTCGGCTTTCCGACTATTGCAATTCTCGGTCTGTCATCATCCTCTTCATCTTCAGTGTCCTTATTTTTAAAGTGTGAAGCCACAGCCTCAAGCAAATCTCCTATTCCAAGCCTTGACGCTGCAGATACAGGTATAGGGTCTCCGATACCTAAGTTGTAAAATTCGTATACATCATTTCCGAACTTAGCCATTGAGTCAACCTTATTTACCGCAAGTACAACAGGTTTTCTTGACTTTCTGAGCATATCACAGACTTTGGAATCCGAATCTACAAGACCTTGGCGCACATCTGTAATAAATACAATTACATCCGCCGTCTCTATAGCTATCTCTGCCTGTTCTCTCATCTGAGAAAGTATAACATCGCTGCTGTCAGGTTCGATTCCGCCTGTATCAATCAATGTAAAATTCATATTAAGCCATGTGCAATCCGCATAAATTCTGTCTCTGGTTACTCCCGGTGTATCCTTAACTATTGAAATCGGTTCACCTGCTATGGCGTTAAACAATGTAGACTTTCCTACATTCGGTCTACCTATGATGGCAACTACGGGTTTACTCATTTTTAACTCCTTTTTCATATGCCTTATAAGCATTTTCTTCTATATAATTATCAGACACTATGGCATTTACAAGGTCATAGCCTGACTGACCTACTATTACCGTCTTTGTATTCAGTTCTCTTTCGATATCACTTCTGGTCAAATCGTCAAGCAATACTTCTTCACCGCTTCTGAACATATTTACAGATAACAAAAGTCTGTCTCCAAGGTCTTTACCTTTCAGCTGATTTATAATATCAACTCCTGTCAAAAGCCCTGCCACTGTAATTCTCTCACCGAAAAAGTCATTCCTTATCACATAGAGATTGATCTTTTTGCTTGGAAATTTTTCTTCTATCTCCTTTAAAAGTTCTTCCATAGAGTGTGCCGGCAATATAGCCGTGGCAACACTTATAACTTCTTCCTTTTTTATATCGGCTTTCGGCACTTTCAATGTCTCTACGGCATCTTTTACCTCTTCGCTTAGAAGTCTTAACATACCGACACCGTTTTCAAGCTGTATATAACCGTCATAGGTATCTTCAGATGGCATCTGCTTTCCTGCTATCAGATAAAATTCATCACTGGCCTGCGCAAAATGCATACCGCACTTTTTCATCGCCTTTTGTTGAATTTCTTCTATTATATTGATAGTCTCTTTTGCCTTCTCCTTATCTACCAAAGTCAGTCTCGGCAGATCGTCTCTAAACTTTGTGATACCTACAGGCACCACAGATACGCTCTCCATCGTCGGAGCGTATTTTAACAAATCATTAAGTGTACGCCTAAGTTCTTCACCGTCATTATAACCCGGACACATAACCACTTGCCCGTTCATCGGCACATTCTTCTCATAAAGCTTATCTATATACTTAAGAGATTCACCTGCAAAGCGGTTGTGAAGCATCTCTTTTCTAAGTTTGGGGTTTGTAGTATGTACGGATATATTGATAGGCGCCAGATTAAATCTTATTATTCTGTCTATATCCGCATCCTTCATATTTGTAAGTGTTACATAATTGCCTTGTAAAAATGATAATCTTGAGTCGTCATCCTTAAAATACAGAGTCTCTCTCATTCCTTTCGGCATCTGATCTATAAAGCAAAAGATACATTTGTTGGTACATGACTTATAATCGCTCATAAGCCCCTCATCAAACTCAAGTCCTATATCTTCATAGTCACTCTCTATATCAAGTTCCCACTCTTCTCCGTTTGCCTTTTCAATCACCATGGTGAATTCTTCGGCATTTATATAATATCTATAATCTAATACATCTTTTATCTCATTGCCGTCAATGGATATCAGCTTATCTCCGGGCTCTACCTCCAGTTCTTCAGCTATCGACCCCTTGGCAACGCTCTTTATTACATGAAAATTCATCTTACTCCATTCATTTGTAAATAGCAAATAAAGTGCAACCGGCCTAAGGTTTAAGCCACCTTGCCAAAACGGAAAAGAAAAAGCCACGAGATACGAGCTCGTGGCTTTTTCGCTGTAGCACTTTTACGACTACATATCTTAACTTCATTTGCCTCTTTCAGTCTAGCATATTAAATTTTAGATTTCAATATTTTATTTCTTAATTTCCTGTAACTTCTTATTTATAAGTGCAAATACCTTCTCACTATCCGCCTTCTCAGAACTGAAAAATGATGACATTTCCTCTACAGGCATACCGCCCATTATACCGAGCATGCTCTTTTTAACATTCATTGTACCGAACTGATTGACTATTGATACCAATATATCTCCCGCTTTATCATTTCTGACTACATCTTCCACAGTATCTTTTATGCTGAAATATTCAGAATTAAACTCAAGCTTTTTAACATCAAGACTTTCAGTGTCCATATCATCAAACCAGTTCTTAACGCAGCTCTCTTCTTCATCAGCAGGTCTTACATATCCGGCAAAAGGTTTCTCTTCTCTGATAAATGTGGTTCTGTCGGATATTTCCTCATCTTCCGTTATACCTACCGCCTTTATATAATTTGCACCCATATTAAGGCTTACATTCTCAAATACAAAGATCTTTTCTCCTTCCTTTTCACCAAGGCAAATTCCGTTTACAAACAACCTTACCTTTTCCATATTTGAATAAATCTTTATATTTATCTTTTCATCACTTCTGATTGCAAATCTCTTGCTTGCAATATGAACAAATTGCTCATCCGACCAGTATGCCTTGTACACATAGAATGAGTCTTTCTTTATCTTTCTGTCTATGGTTACAAGCCCTTTGTTATTTCTGCCCTGAACACCGCCTTCATCTCTCATATCACAACCGAAGTCAAACATATTCCAAACATATGAACCCCAGATTTCAGGTCTCTCATCAAGAAGTTTTACCATATGCTCATGATACTCCGCCTGATACTCCTCACTATAATCCTTGCATTCAGGAGTATTTGAGTGCCAGCTTATAATACCCTCACAGCCGTACTCTGAAAGCCCTACCGCTCTGTTTGGATGCATAGCTCTGAACTTGTCAAACCATACTTCATTATCTGTATACTTTCCTCCATACCAACCGAAATATAGATTGTATGCAAGTATATCTGTAATCTGGTTGTGTTCCGAGTCCATAGGAAGCATTGATACTTGAGCCATTGTTGTAAGTCTTGTTTTATCAATACTCTTTACAAGCTCATCAAGCTCTCTTAAATTTTCTGTAAGTCCCGGAATATTTCCTGCAATAGTTATCTCATTTGAAATCCCCCAAAAAAGTATACTGCTATGGTTATAGTTTTGGTAAATAAGCTCTTTCATCTGCTCCATAGCATTCTCATGTGCCTTAGGATCCTTATTCATTCTTGATATAAAAGGAATTTCAGCCCATACTATAAGTCCGTATCTGTCACAAAGCTCATAAAAATAATCATCCTGCTGGTAATGAGCAAGTCTTACACTGTTTGCACCCACATCCGTTATCAAATCAAGATCGTCAAAATGATCAAGCTTTTCAAGTGCATTACCCTTTCCAAGTCTGTCCTGATGTCTGCTCACACCTCTTAAAGGAAAGCTCTTTCCGTTTAAGAAAAATCCCTTGTCAGGATCTACATAATACTCTCTAATACCATGATTTAGCTCTACATTGTCAAGTACTTCATTATGTCTTATAAGCTTTATGCTCAAACCATATAGAAACGGATCTTTCACACCGTTCCAAAGATGTACATTATCTATCTTAAAACTCAGTTTTGTTATATTCCTTGCAGGTGCAACAACCGACCCGATATCTTCATAGCTGTCTCCGTCTCTTACCCCGGCCATAATCATATCGGATTCCAGTGGGTCTTTTACATAAGCGGTAATATCTATTATTGCATCCTCACCGTCTATCTTTGATGTAACAGCCACTCCGCTGCCTGCATAATACTCTATATCAAATCTTGTCTTAGGTACTGAAATAAGGCTTACATTTCTATATATACCTCCATAGAATGTAAAATCCGCCATTTGAGGGTATACATCGGAATGATTTGAATTATCTACTTCTACAGCAATTATAACAGAATCTTTTTTCTCAAAGAATCTTGTAATATTAACTCTGAATCTTGAGTATCCGCCTCTATGCTCCTGCACAAACTCCCTGTCAATATATATTCTTGCTACAGAATTTACGCCTTCAAAATCCAGAATAAAATCACTCTCAGGTGATACAAGAGGTCTTACAAGCTTCTTTATATATGCAGCTTTTCCTTTATAATAGTCATTTCCTCCGTCCTGTCCGTCAAAACCGTTATAAGTATGGGGAAGATTTATCATATCAAAGCTCTCATCTACAACTAATGTATCATTTACTTCGGTATTCTTTTTAAAAAGCCAGCCTTCATTCAAATCATCTATGACTCTCATATATTTCCCTCCTAAGATATATTAAAAAATATCCGTTCCGTTATACGGCTTCGTTCTGTGACTTTTTCTTTATTTCAGCTATTTCAGCCTGGATGCTTTCCATCTTCTCCTTTGTTAAAGGATAGAATTTCATAGCAATAAGATTACAAACCAGTCCTATTATAAGAAGTCCGTACATACAAAACATTGCAACAGCTTTAATTGCCGGAGACATCGGTGTGTCCACAGTCGGAAGTGCATCCTTAAATCCTATAGCCGCACAGCAAAGTCCGACAATAGTGGCTCCAAGTGATGAAATAAGCTTATCTACAAATGAAAAAAGTGTTCCCATAAGACCCGGCACATACTTACCTGAACGGTATACCTCATAGTCCGCACAGTCTGCAGTCATAGGTATTACTATATTTCCTGATACTCCTGTAAAGCCCTTCATAAGCAGGAACAATACAAGGAATACTATTGTAAATGTGTTCCAACCTGTAAAGCCCTCTCCCGGGAATCTCAAAGTTGTAGGATCGAAAACATAGAATGATGCTATCGAAAGGATACATGTTATAAGTCCGCCTATAGAACCGAAGAGCATTGCCTTTCTCTGTCCGAGATATCTTGCAATATAACCTACACCGAAGAACAACATAAGTGCAGTAGGTATTGCGGTATAAGCAGCAACCTGACCGCCTGCCGCGGTATTCCCGCAAACTATTGAGTAAACCATAATTACAACAACCGCATTGGTCTGTGTGATAATTGCAAGCTTATCTGTAGATGCGGATACTACAAGCATCTGTATTGCTCTGTTCTTTGATAAAACCTCCCAGTAATCTCTGAGTCTGATCTTTGTAGGTTTTCCAAGTCCGAAGAATTCGGTTCTGTCCTTTCCGGATATTGCAATTATTGCAATAATTGTAAATATACCTGATATAACTGCGGTTATAAGCCAAAACTCATGGTAAAACTCCTCTGTGAATTTTCCATACTTAGGTATAAGATTCTGAAATACCAAAACAGGTATCGCCGCAAAGAGTATGGTATTGTAAATACCGTCAAATATTGTAAACATAGGTCTTTGCTTCGGATCGTTTGTAAGACAGGTCTGTGCCGACTTTGTAACAACACATTGGAAAGTATACCCTATGATATAAATCATATATAAAACAATAAATACTAACAATCTGTTCTTCTCAGGTGTAATATGTGTTACATGAACTATCAAAAATGAAAATACCGCCAATATGATATTTCCTATCAGCATAAAAGGTCTGTTCTTTCCGAATTTTGAATCTGTCTTGTCAACCACATATCCTATAAAAGGATCTGTAATACCGTCCCAAATTCTCATATTCATAATAATAGTGGAAGCCAATACCACTCCTACGCCTACGAATCCTACCAGATAATAACTGATAAAATTCATAAAAAATAGATACAAATTTGTAGCTGTGTTATTTAAGGCAAATCCGGCTATCTGCCATAACTTAGCTCTATGAACTCCGTTCTGATTCATAAATTACCTCCGTTCTTACTTTACCAAGATATTATATTTACTTAATATTATCTTAAATTTACTTATTTAGGAAGTGAATCATTATCTTTAAAGTAGCATAATATTATGGTATCATTGTAGTATAGACGAGTTTTGAACTGCTATTGGAGATAAATATGGATCATCAGGAATATAAAGACCGAGAAATACTTGAGATAAAAAATATTGAAGAAAGATATGAAATTGAGGAAATTTTTTTAAATATGCTCTCATCCGGTGATTATTCAAAGGCAATGAGTGCCTATAACGCTTTGTGTTCAATGAAACTGGATGGAAGAAGTATGGATTCCTATCAGGATGCCAAGTATTTGGCAATAGTTTTAGGTACACTGTGCAGAAAAACTTTACAACACAGAAATAAAGTCCATCCGTACTATCTTGACAGTGTCTCTAAAGAAATGGCAATGGATATAAATAATACTGAAACTACTGACGATATCCGTAATGTGTCAAAAAAGTTTATAAAAAAATACTGCCTTTTGGCAAAAAATCATTCTCTTCATCAATATACCGAAGTGGTACATAAGAGCATATCTTACATTGAAATACACTATGCCGAAGAACTCAGCCTTTCAGTTCTTGCCTCAAATCTTCATGTAACCAAAAACTATCTAAGTGCCGTTTTTAAAAAGCAATTAGGTAAAACAGTTACAGATTTTATACATGAAGTAAGGATGGATAAGGCTATATTTCTTTTGAATTCCACAAAGCTTCCGATAAATGATATTTCCATAGTCTGCGGATATGATGACAACAATTACTTTTGTCGGGTATTTAAAAGACGATACAAAATATCTCCAAGGCAGTATAGAAATAATTTATTTAACAAATAAAATTTACATATAATATTGTCAATTTTTAAATAAAATTCATATATGAGTCTAATTTTTAGACTTAAGAGATTAAAATCCATATTATTGACTTCACATTTTCCATAGTGTATAGTATCTTCGTAAGTAAATATTCGTGACGGTTCATCCGAGCTGTCTCTAATCTTAATCACCTAGGAGAAAGAAATGCCAAACGATTTTGTATTTAAGGATCAATTGCCGGTAGCACCGCTAAAGATTGCCGCGCTTGAGAGTTGTTATGACTTTGCAAAGGGAGTCAATGACTATATAGTTGAATTCAGAAGGAATGATACTACTGAGCTTATGAACTGTCAGGCGGATTTGCACTACAGAGGCTATGATTGTGACAACTACCTTCTTGATATTGCCTGCCCCAGATTCGGCTCAGGCGAAGCAAAGGGTGTTATAAAAGAATCTGTTCGAGGTACAGATGTATTTGTAATGGTAGATGTACTCAATCACTCTCTCAGCTACAAACTGAACGGTTTCACAAACTACATGTCACCTGACGATCACTATCAGGATCTCAAAAGAATTATCAGCGCCTGCGTTGCAAATGCAAAAAGAGTAAATGTTATCATGCCTTTCTTATATGAAAGTAGACAACACAAAAAGACAAAGAGAGAATCTCTTGACTGCGCACTGGCACTTGAAGAGCTTGTAAGTATGGGTGTCAGCAATATAATTACATTTGACGCACATGACCCGAGAGTACAAAACTCCATTCCTCTTACAGGATTTGACAACTTCATGCCTACATACCAGTTTGTCAAGGCAATGTTTACAAATATTTCCGATATGAAAGTAAGCAAGGATGATATGATGATTATAAGCCCTGATGAGGGAGCTATGAACAGAGCCGTATACCTTGCAAACAACCTTGGTGTGGATATGGGTATGTTCTATAAAAGACGTGACTATTCAAAAGTTGTAGACGGCAGAAACCCTATAGTTGCACATGAGTTTTTGGGTAGCAGTGTGGCAGGCAAGGACGTAATCATTATGGACGATATGATTTCTTCAGGTGAAAGTATGCTTGATACAGCAAAAGAGCTTAAGAAGAGAAATGCAAAAAGAATTATTATCTGTGCCACATTCGGTTTGTTTACAAACGGTCTTGAAAAATTCGATGAATTCCACACTCAGGGAATTATCGACTATGTATGTACAACAAACGTACACTACAGAAACCCTGAACTTTTGACAAGACCTTGGTATCTTGAAGCCGATATGACCAAGTACCTTGCAGCCATTATAAACTCATATAACCACGATGTTTCAATCAGCAAGAGCTTGTCACCGACCACAAAAATACAGAAATTCGTATCAAAATTTAAATAAGAAAAGGGGATACCTGGAAATAAGTGATTTTACTTCCCGATATCCCCTTTTGAAATTAAACATTTCTATCTTTTTTGGCTTTAACCCTCTTAAAAAGTGCCCATAATATCTCCTGTTTTAAAAACTTCATCATATTTTAGTTTCTCCCAATTCTATAAAATAATTTTATGCATGAAATGCACTTCCGCCTATAAATTCCCTCAATATAGAGTTGGAAGGTACATTGTCACTTGGTACTCCGAGGAAATAATCCAAAAACTTAAGAAGCCTTTTGGCCTCGGGATATTCCTTAGAGTCTTTTTGTACACTAAATAAAACCGGTTCGACATACTGCTTTAATACCGCAATTTCATAGTTTAGAGCGGAGTTAAATGTCGCATCCGCACTGCTTTGATAAGGAAAAATATTCCTCTCCTCACCTCTTCTGACAGAATCCCACATAGCAAGAGTTTTTGTCGGGGAAATTCCTCTCTTTCTGACGTCTCTGATCATCCTTCTAAGAAGTCTTCCGTCTGTAGTAGGTATACGATTGTGTTCATCAATATTAAGCTGCGTCAATGCACTTATATATATTTTATATCTGCTGTCTTTAGGCAATTTATAAGAGAGCTTGTCGTTAAGACAATGAATACCCTCAATGACCAGTATATCATCCTTTCCAAGTTTTAAGAAGTTTCCGTTATACTCTCTTTGACCCGTTTTAAAGTTAAAGCTTGGGATCTCCACTTTTTCGCCGTTTAAAAGAGCCGACATATCCGCATTGAACTGTTCAATATCCATAGCATCAAGACTTTCAAAGTCAAGCTCACCCTTCTCATCTCTTGGTGTATCTTCTCTGTTCTTAAAGTAATTATCCACCTCAAGCGGATGCGGCTTTATACCGTGTGCCATAAGTTGTATGCTGAGTCTGTGTGAAAATGTAGTCTTTCCCGATGAAGAAGGTCCTGCAATCATTACAAGCTTTACATTCCCCCTCTTTATAATATCCTCTGCAATATCTCCTATTTTCTTTTCCATATATGCTTCAGAAATAAGAATCATCTCATTGGTCATACCGTTTGCAATCATCTCATTGAGTGAACCTACATCCGATACTCCCATTTCCATAGCACTGATACTTGCATTGTTCAGTTCATTAAAAATCTTTTCTTCAGGTACAAACTCTTCCACAACCTCAGGATTTTCTTTTCTCGGTATAACAAGAACTATTCCGTCCTTATACTTTGTAAGAGCAAACTTGTCTATAAACCCTGTAGAGTAGACCATATATCCGTAGTTATAGTCTATATAGTCCTCAAGCTTATATATATTCACTCTTGATACTCTTCTAAACCTGAAAAGCTTCTCCTTCTCAAAAAATCCGGCATCGTGGAACATCTTTATGGCCAGATCTGTGTGTACATTAGTCTTTTCGATTCTGATGTTTTCATCAACAAGTTCTCTCATACGATTACTTATCTTCTCCACATCATAGTCTTGTTCACTGCCAAGTCTGATAAAAAGTCCGTTGCCTGTAGAAAACTCCACTCTGGGAATTACACTCCTGCCATAAACATCATCTATAGCTTTTAAGAGTATCAGTATTGCACTTCTCTCATATATTGCTCTACCTATAGCATCACTCAATGTGACAAACTCAAGAGTAATATCATCATTTACACACTTATGCAATTCCTGAAGCTTACCGTTTACTTTGACAAGCAGAGCTTTTTTCTTTTGCTCCGTTACAATATCAAAATAACTTGTGCCCTCCTCGTATAAGTAAGTTTCATCTCCTATCTTTACTTTAAACTTTTTCATTTCATTCTCCTTCCTATGAAAAGAAAAGACTGAATACTCAGCCTTTCCTTTAAAAATTTATTTAATTTTTCTTATCCAACCTTCCGGCGCTTCAAGCTCACCCATCTGTATTCCTGTAAGTGTATCATAAAGCTTCTTGGTAATCTCTCCCATACCTTCCATTCCTGACGGTATGTTTATCACTGTTTCACCTCGGCATATTCTGCCTACAGGTGAGATAACCGCAGCGGTACCGCAAAGTCCTACCTCTGCAAAATCCTTTATCTCATCAAATGCAACAGGTCTCTCTTCAGTCTTTAATCCGAGGTAATGCTCGGCAACATATAGAAGTGATCTTCTTGTAATTGAAGGCAATATCGAATTTGACTTAGGTGTAACCACCTTTTTATCCTTGGTAATGAAGATAAAGTTGGCTCCGCCCGTCTCCTCTACATAAGTTCTTGTAGCGGCGTCAAGGTACATATTTTCATCAAAACCATTTCTGTGAGCCTCCATAAGAGGATGAATACTCATAGCATAGTTAAGTCCGGCTTTGATATGTCCTGTTCCTCTAGGTGCGGCTCTGTCAAAATCACTGACCGTGATAGTAATAGGCTTTGCACCGCCTTTAAAGTAAGGTCCGACAGGTGTTGTAAACATTCTGAACTGGTACTCCGCTGCAGGCTTTACACCGATTACAGGTGATGAAGCAAACATATAAGGTCTTATATAAAGTGTGGCTCCTGAACCGAAAGGAGGTACCCAAGCTTCATTTGCAAGTACTACCTTGTCAACAGCCTCAAGGAATCTCTCTTCAGGGAACGGAGGCATCTCAAGTCTCTTTGCCGAATCATACATTCTCTTTGCATTAAGATCCGGTCTGAATGTAACGATATGTCCTTCCTTTGTTCTGTACGCCTTAAGTCCCTCAAAGACCTCCTGACAGTACTGCAAAATACCTGCAGACTCATTTATAGTAACATTTGAGTCGGTTGAAAGTTCTCCGTCATCCCACTTTCCGTCTTTAAAATTGCTGATGTATCTGTAATCGGTAATTCTATAGTTGAATCCTATGTTTCCCCAATCCAAATCCTTTGTTTCCATGATTATTGCCTCCTATTGTTCATTGAGTTTAGCAAGTTTTGCCGCCTGATCGGCTGCAATACAGCCATCTATAAGTTCCTGAATGTCTCCATTCATTATCTTATCAAGCTTATATAATGTCAGATTTATTCTGTGATCTGTAACTCTTCCCTGTGGGAAATTGTAAGTTCTGATCTTTTCGGATCTGTCTCCGGTACCTATCTGACTTCTTCTGTCCGCCGCCTCGGCACTTTGCTTTTTCTCAAGCTCAATCTCATAAAGTTTTGATCGTAAAAGTGCAAAAGCCTTTTCTTTGTTCTGTAACTGACTCTTTTCAGTCTGTGAATAGATAACTATTCCTGTAGGATAGTGTGTAAGACGCACAGCGGAGTCTGTAGTATTGACACACTGTCCGCCGTTACCGCTGGCTCTCATAACGTCTATTCTGACATCATTCATATCTATCTGAACGTCAACTTCCTCGGCCTCAGGCATTACCGCAACAGATGCTGTAGAGGTATGTATTCTTCCTCCCGACTCTGTCTCAGGAACTCTTTGTACTCTGTGTACACCCGACTCATACTTAAGCTTGGAGTAAGCACCCTTTCCGGTAACCATAGCCACAACTTCCTTGTAACCGCCTATACCGTTTTCGTTGACATCAATCATCTCAACTTTCCAGTTTTGTGATTCCGCATAATGCACATACATACGATAAAGCTGCATAGCAAAGAGTGCCGCCTCATCGCCGCCTGCTCCCGCTCTTATTTCAAGCATTATATTCTTATCGTCATTAGGATCCTTCGGTAAAAGCAAAATCTTCAGCTTTTCGGAAAGTTCCTCTTCAAGTCTCTTTCCCTCGGCAAGTTCTTCCTTTGCCATCTCCTTCATCTCTTCATCATTCATCTCAAGCATTTCAAGCGCATCTTCTTGAAGTTGCTTAGCTTTTTTATATTCACCATAGGTCTCTACAAGCGGTGCCAAGTCTGATTGCTCTTTCATAAGCTTTCTGAATCTGTTCTGATCGTTTGCCACATCACCGCCGGCAAGCTCCGCCATTATTTCATCATAATGTACTACTATGTCCTCTAAATTATCAAACATCTTTTCCTCTTATGCTAATTTATTTTTTGATATGACCGCCACCCTGTCAAGATTTGCCAAATCTTTTTTTATACTTACATCAAAGCCTTCAAAAAGAGCTTTGATATCTGCCGCCTCGTCATATCCTATCTCAAGTGCCAAAATCCCTTCGGGATTCAAATATTTTATAAATTCATCTCTGATTATCTTATAAAATTTCATACCGTCTATATCGCCGTCAAGTGCAAGCCTCGGCTCAAAGTCTTTCACTTCACTCTCAAGGCTGTCCACAACATGACTCTTTATATATGGCGGATTGGATACTATGATATCATATTTATTTTCAGATGTTAAGCCGGAAAACATATCGCTTTTTAAAAAATTGATATCACAGCTTAAGCTTTGTGCATTCTTTTTTGCAACTTCCAATGCATTATCCGATATATCAAGTGCATCCACTTTTTCAAATCCGCCAAGGCTTTTTAATGCTATGGCTATAGCTCCCGAACCTGTGCACATATCAAGTATTCTTTTACTTTTATCTCCATCGGCGAGTTTTAATACTTCCTCTACCAAAACTTCAGTATCAAACCTTGGAATAAGTACATTCTCATTTACAAAAAACGGCAGTCCGCAAAAGTATGCCTTATTTAATATGTACTGTATCGGCATATTTTCAAGTCTTTTTGCCACATAGCTTTCTATTATATCAAGCTTTTTAATATCTTTTATCTCATCATATTTAAACATTGTCCATTTTGAAAAATCAAAGTCAAACAATACATTTTTACCTCTTTTTATCTCAATTGTAGGCTGTCTATTCAAATCCTTTTCAACCATTCTTTCCCCAAAGTCAAACACTTCGTATATTAACAATAAGACATCACTCTTTGCATCCTTAAATCCTTTTTCATCTAAAGCCTTTACATATTTTTCAAAAACTTCTATATATTTCATATCAGAAATTTTCCTTAAGATATTTTCTCCAGTCAAATACCTTCTCTACCGCCGCAATTGCAACCTCCACCATATCAGGAGTCGGCTCCTTGGTGGTAAGTCCCTGCATCCAAAGCCCCGGCTTACTTAAAATATTTACAAGCCAAAAGTCGCTCCTGCCTGCAATTCTTAGAAACTCGTAGCTTACACCGGCTATTGCAGGTACCTACACCACTCTT
>NZ_CALLVU010000048.1 GCF_938015485.1 uncultured Lachnoanaerobaculum sp.
GAACTATAAATGAAGACGATCATATGTTCGGACTTTCGGCTGCAAAAAAGTATGGCGGAATATATGTACCTCCTCATATTGCGGTAATTCATCAGTATATGAGAGAGGCGTTTGCAGGCTGCGGAAAGATGATACTGGGTTCGGATTCACACACCAGATACGGGGCGCTTGGAACAATGGCTATAGGTGAAGGCGGCGGAGAGCTTGTAAAACAGCTTTTACAGGATACATACGATGTAAACAGACCTGAAATAATTGCAATTTATCTTGAGGGAGCACCGAAGGCAGGTGTAGGACCGCAGGATATCGCACTTGCAATTATAGGTGCGGTGTTCAAAAACGGTTATGTAAAGAATAAGATAATGGAGTTTGTAGGACCGGGAATCGCGTCCATGACTACAGATTACAGAAACGGCGTGGATGTAATGACTACTGAGACCACATGTCTGTCATCCGTTTGGGAGACTGATGAGGATACAAAGAAGTTTTTAAGTATACACGGAAGAGTCGGAGATTACAAACAGTTAAAGCCTGCAGATGTGACATACTATGACGGAGTGGTATATGTAGATCTTTCCACAATAAAGCCTATGATTGCACTGCCTTTCCATCCGAGCAATGTTTATGAGATAGATACTCTTAATGAAAACCTGGAAGATTTGTTGCATGAGGTCGAAGTTGAGGCGATAAAGATTGGCGGAGAGGCCGGAAAGGGCTTAAAGCTTGTCGATAAAATAGAGAACGGAAAGCTTCGCGTATCACAGGGTATCATAGCAGGCTGTGCAGGCGGTACATATTCAAATGTAATGGAAGCCGCACATATACTTAAAGGACACAGCACAGGATTTGATGAGTTTAACTTAAATGTATATCCTTCATCACAGCCGGTATTTATAGAGACTACAAGAAACGGTGCGGTTGCGGATCTTATGGAGAGCGGCGCCGTTGTAAAGACGGCTTTTTGCGGTCCTTGTTTCGGTGCGGGAGATACACCTGCAAACAACGGATTGTCAATAAGACATACTACAAGAAACTTCCCTAACAGAGAGGGTTCAAAGCCGGGTTCAGGACAGATGTCCGCAGTAGCGCTTATGGACGCAAGGTCTGTAGCGGCAACTGCAAGAAATAAAGGCATCTTAACACCTGCTACAGAGTATGCGGACGACTATGTTGTGCCTGAGTACCACTATGATGATACAATATACAAAAACAGAGTATATAACGGATTCGGTAATGCACATGAGGACAGCGATCTGGTATACGGTCCTAATATCAAGGACTGGCCTGAGATGACTGCACTTACAGACAATATACTTTTAAAAGTCTGCTCAAAGATACTTGATGATGTTACAACTACAGATGAGCTTATACCTTCAGGTGAGACATCTTCATACAGATCAAATCCTCTCGGACTTGCGGAGTTTACACTTTCAAGAAGAGATCCTGAATATGTAGGCAGAAGCAAGAAGGTGGATGTTATAGAGAAGGCAAGGAGAAGCGGAGCCGATATTTTAAAGGACAATGCCGAATTAGCCGATGTCTTTGATAAGATAAAGACAATAGAAGGCTTTTCAAATATAGTTGCAAACGATACCGAGATAGGCAGCATGATTTATGCAAAGAAGCCGGGTGACGGTTCAGCCAGAGAGCAGGCTGCAAGTTGCCAAAGAGTAATAGGCGGACTTGCAAATATTGCTAAAGAGTATGCCACAAAGAGATACCGTTCAAATGTTATGAACTGGGGTATGCTGCCTTTCCTTTTGGATGCCGAGCCTGATTTCGAGGTGGGAGATTATATCTTCGTACCGAATATCAAGTCTCATCTAAGAGGTGATATGTCAAAAATTCCTGCCTATATAATAGGTAATGATATAAAAGAAATCAGTTTAAACATCGCTGAAATGACTGATGCCGAAAAATCCATCGTAGAGGCAGGTTCTCTTATAAATTATAATAAGAGCAAAATAAAATAGAAAGGAAGTGTATGGATAAAAAAAACAAAAATGAATCCAATGGCCTTAATAACAGGACGATAATAATACTTATAATTGCGGCCGCCATTGCATTTTTTGCGGTAAGTCTGCTCTCAAGCAGATTAAAGAGTGCTACCACAAAGGAAGTACCCTATACCGAGTTTATGAAAATGGTAAATGACGGTAAGGTTGAATCTGTAAAGGTGATGGCAAATTCTATTGAAATCAAGGTTAAGCCTAATCTTTCGGATTACTCATCAATGACGGTTTATAAGACCGTCAGAATAGAGGATGATACATTGGTTGACAGACTTTATGCCGCCAATGTACCTGCTACTATGGAAAGGTTTGAGACCACCTCCGCAATATTGTCGTTTTTAAGCTTTATTCTGCCGTTTATATTCTTTGTACTCATGATGAATTTCCTCTTGAAGAGAATGGGCGGCGGTGGATTCATGGGAGTCGGAAAGAGCAATGCCAAGGTATATGTTCAAAAAGAAACCGGTATAACATTCAAGGATGTAGCCGGTGAGGATGAGGCAAAGGAGTCATTGACTGAGATAGTCGACTTTTTACACAATCCTGAGAAATATACCAAGATTGGAGCTAAACTTCCAAAAGGCGCTCTTTTGGTAGGACCTCCCGGAACCGGAAAGACCCTGCTTGCAAAGGCTGTAGCCGGAGAAGCGGATGTGCCTTTCTTTTCACTCTCAGGTTCATATTTCGTTGAGATGTTTGTCGGTGTAGGTGCTTCAAGAGTAAGAGACCTATTCAAACAGGCACAGGAAGCGGCACCTGCTATCATTTTTATAGACGAGATAGATGCCATAGGTAAGAGCAGAGATTCAAGGATGGGAGGAGGAAATGATGAGAGAGAACAGACTCTCAATCAGCTTCTTTCAGAAATGGACGGCTTTGACTCTTCTAAGGGACTTATAGTACTCGGAGCTACAAACAGACCTGAGATACTTGACCCGGCACTGCTTCGTCCGGGCAGATTTGACAGAAGAGTGATTGTAGAAAGACCGGACCTTAAGGGTAGAGTTGCAATCCTTAAAGTACATTCAAAAGATGTGTTGATGGACGACTCTGTAGACCTTGAGGCTATCGGACTTGCCACATCAGGTGCGGTGGGTTCCGACCTTGCAAATATGATAAATGAGGCTGCCATATTGGCTGTAAAGAAGGGCAGAAAGGCTGTAAAGCAAAAAGACCTTTTTGAAGCCGTAGAGGTGGTACTTGTCGGCAAGGAGAAAAAGGACAGAGTACTTAATCAGGAAGAGAGAAGGATTGTGTCATACCATGAGGTGGGACATGCTCTTATATCGGCTCTTCAAAAGAACTCCGAACCTGTTCAAAAGATTACTATTGTACCGAGAACTATGGGAGCCTTGGGATATGTAATGTATGTGCCTGAGGAAGAGACATATCTGAAGTCCAAAAAAGAACTTGAGGATATGATTGTAAGTACTCTCGGAGGTAGAGCGGCGGAGCAGATAGTATTTGATTCTGTGACAACAGGTGCTTCAAATGATATTGAAAAGGCCACTTCTATTGCCAGAGCAATGGTTACTCAGTACGGTATGAGCGAGAGATTCGGTCTCATAGGTCTTGCAAAGGTTGAAAATCAGTATCTCTCAGGCAGAGCTGTACTTGAATGCGGAGATACTACAGCTACCGAGATAGACAATGAGGTAATGCGAATCCTTAAAAACAGCTATGATGAGGCTCTTAGAATACTCAGTGAAAACAGAGAGGTAATGGACAAGCTTGCTGAATTCCTTATAACAAAGGAAACAATAACAGGAAAAGAGTTCATGAAGATTCTGAGAGAGATAAAGGGACTACCGGAAAAAGTGGAAATAAAAAAGGCTATATTGGTATAGTGATATTGATGTCGAATCCTATTATGGATTCGACATTTTTATATCATACTTCAGACAACAAAAAAGCTTCGCATGTGCAAAGCTTTTTATAGTCTTATTTTTTCTTTTTTCTCTTTTCTTCACAGTAGATGCAACGATATACCTCGTTTTCCTTATCTGAAAGATAGAAGATATGAGGAAGTTCCTGCTCGATAGATGTGATACATCTCGGGTTCTTACATTTGATGATGTTGGTTATCTTCTCAGGGAGTGAAACTGTCTTTTTCTCTACTATAGCATTATTTTTTATAACATTGATTGTGATATTGTGGTCGATATATCCGATTACATCAAAGTCAATCAAATCAAGCACATCACCCTCTATCTTTATGATATCTTTTTTACCCATCTTTTTTGACTTGGCATTCTTTATGATAGCAACAGGGATATCCAGCTTGTCAAGTCCTAAATTATAGTATATATCAAGGCTCTTACCTGCCTCTATATGGTCAAGTACCACACCTTCACTTAATCCGCTTATATTTAACATTATATTACCTCCAAAAGAGTGAGAATCAAAGCCATTCTTACATATACGCCAAACTGTGCCTGTCTAAAGTATGCGGCTCTCGGGTCATTATCCACCTCAACACTGATTTCATTTACTCTTGGAAGCGGATGAAGTATGTACATATCTTTCTTTGCATGTGAGAGTTTCTTCTTGTCAAGTATATAGGTATCTTTCAAACGAATATAATCCTCTTCATTGAAGAAACGCTCTCTTTGTACTCTGGTCATATAGAGTATATCAAGTTCAGGTATAGCCTCGTCAAGGTTTGTTACCTCGGCAAACTCTATATTGTTGGCCTTAAGCACATCGTCTCTGATATAGTCGGGAACTTTCAGCTCTTCCGGAGAAATAAGAACAAATTTGATATTCGGATATCTTATAAGTGCGTTGATAAGAGAATGTACAGTTCTGCCGAACTTAAGGTCGCCGCAAAGTCCTACAGTAAGGTTTGCTATATCTCCTTTAAGTCTCTTGATTGTAAGAAGGTCTGTAAGTGTCTGTGTAGGATGCTGATGTCCGCCGTCTCCTGCATTGATTACCGGAATGGAAGAAAACTTGCTTGCAACCAGCGGTGCACCTTCTTTTGGATGACGCATAGCCGCTATATCGGCATATGATGAGATGACTCTGATAGTATCTGCAACACTTTCGCCCTTTGCCGCAGATGACGAGTCGGCAGAATGAAAGCCAAGTACGCTACCTCCCAAATTAAGCATAGCAGCTTCAAATGAAAGTCTGGTTCGTGTGCTTGGCTCATAGAACAAAGTTGCTAATTTTTTTCCTTCACAAATTTTGGAATACTTATCCCTGTTGTTTTCAATATCAATAGCAAGCTCCAAAAGCTTATTAGTTTCTTCAACAGAAAAATCCAACGGGTTTAAAAGATGTCTCATACTTCTCCTTTACAAAAATCATTTTTCGTATTATAGTCCAAATTTTATACTTTTACAAGATTAAAAACATAAAAATCATTTTATAGACAAGTGTCTATTAAAGTTCTAATGTTGATATTTACAAATGTGTCTATTTGCAATATACTTACATCCTGTTAATGAAGTTTTAGAGAGGTTGGATGATATGAAGGAAACAAACCAAAAGGATTTTGCAGGGTTTATTGTAGATCATAATAAAGGAATACGGAGAGTTTTTTTGATCTTGCTCTTTATTTCACTCCTTTTCACACCGTTTGTAAATATAAACTATGATTTGACTAAGTATTTGCCTGCAAGCGCACCTTCAAAGGCCGCAATAAATAAGATGGAAGAGACATTCGGATATCCGGGAACTGCCAGACTGATGCTTAAGGATGTCACAATATACGAGGCCAACGCCATTAAGCAGCAGCTTGAAAAGGTCGAAGGCGTGGACAGGATACTTTGGCTTGACACTACCGAGAATGTCTATGAGTCAAACAGCTTTATGAAATATGATGACGTATCGGATTATTATAAGGATAATAAGGCTGTAATGGATATAACTTTTGTAAAAGGTGATTCAAGTAAGCTTACACATAAGGCTATTGATAAGATGGAAAAGATAATAGGCGACAGGGGATATCTGGTAGGAAGCGCGCCACAGAATAAGTTTACCGAAGAAGAAGTTTCGTCTCAGATGAATCTCATACTTGCAATAGGTGTAATATTTGTATTTTTGGTACTTTTAGTGACAACTTCCTCATGGTTTGAGCCGGTGCTTTTCTTAAGCGTTATCGGAACTGCGATATTTATAAACAGAGGTACAAATATATTTTTAAACAGTATCTCGTTTATTACAAACAATGTTTCGGCGGTATTACAGCTTGCGGTGTCTATGGACTATTCAATATTCCTATTGAATGCATACAAGGTGGAACAAAAAAAGGAGGCCGATAAGACGATTGCCCTAAAGAATGCACTAAGAACATCTATAAAGACTATTTCTGCAAGTTCACTTACCACATTTGTAGGATTCATAGTCTTTGTAATAATGAAGTTTTCAATGGGATTTGACCTCGGTATCGTACTGGCAAAGGGAATTGTATGTTCCATATTTGCTATAGTGTTCTTTATGCCTTCACTGATACTCAGCTGGATGCCTATAATTGAAAAGACAAGACATAGAGAGTTTTTACCCGAATTTGACAAAACTTCAAAGTTTGTAAACAAGGTTTCAAAGGGATTTTTTATATTTGCGCTTGTTATACTGATTCCTTCATATATGGCACAGGGAATGACCAACTTTATGTACGGAAATGACGCTGTAGGTGCAGGTGAGGGAACAGCTTTGTATGAGCACAGTGAGGAGATAAACAAGGTATTCGGCAGGTCGAATCTGAATGTTATATTGGTACCTGCTACAAGTAATGTTACAGAGAAGGCATTGGCGGAGAAGTTAAAATCTCTTGATTATGTAAAGAGTGTCACATCCTTGGCTGATACACTGCCTGACGGTATACCTGAAAAGATTATTCCAAGTGATACCGTAAGCTTATTACACAAGGACGGATACGCCAGAATACTTGTATTTACAAAGACCAAGGGTGAGAGTAAGCTTGCGTACAGCTCGGCAAATGAGATAAAGCAGATAGTGAATGAGTATTATCCGAATGAAAACTATATTACAGGTAATACCTACGCCACTATGGATATGGAAAAGATACTTAAGGAAGACTATAATAAGGTAAATAATCTATCATTGCTCGGAGTATTTTTGGTAGTTGCATTCTCGTTTAAGTCGGTACTTCTTGCCGTACTTGCTATGATACCTATTGAAATGGCTATTTTTGTAAATATGAGTTTTTCATATGTATATGGAACGAAGCTGGCTTTTATAGGATATATAGTTGTAAGCAGTATTCAGCTGGGTGCGACTGTAGACTATGCCATACTTTCCATTTCAAACTACAGAGAGCTTAGAAAGAGACTTAATAAGAAAGAATCCGCAATCAAAATGACCAAGTTCAGTATGCACTCCATACTTACTTCAGGTACAATTCTTGTTATCTGCGGTTATGTGGTAAGCTTTATTTCAAAGCTTCCGGCAATAGGCCAGCTGGGACATCTTATAGGCAGAGGTGCACTGGTGTCCATGGCATTTGTTATCTTTTTGTTGCCGGCATTGCTTATGATATTTGACGGTCTGCTGGTGAAAGAAAATAAGATGTTGACCGCTATAAAGCAAAAAATCGGAAAAAAGTAGATAATTATAAAATTTATAAGGCGTTATCATATGTTGTTATCCATATGATGGCGCTTTTTTATATTTTTATGAAAATATTTTCAAAAAACGCTTGACAATATATAAGTACTCTGTTATAGTACATATATAACAAATAAAGAGAAAAGGTGGTGATTTAATGAACATTAGCAAATTTACGCAAAAGTCCATTGAAGCCGTTCAGAATATGGAAAAGATTGCTGCTACTCATGGTAATCAGCAAATCGAACAGATACATCTGTTGGCATCACTGTTAGATATAGAAGGCTCATTGATAGTCAATCTTATAAAGAAAATGGGTATCAATGAAATTGAATTTAGAAATGAAGTTGAGGCTGCAATTGAAAAGCTTCCGAAGGTTAGCGGCGGTCAAAGCTATATAAGTAATGATTTAAATAAAATACTGATAACATCTGAAGATGTTGCAAAGAGCATGGGAGATGAATATGTCTCTGTAGAGCATATTTTCCTTAATATACTTGAGAATCCTTCATCAAATGTAGCACAGATTTTCAGAATGTACGGCATTGATAAGGATAAATTCTTAAAGGTACTTTCAGAGGTCAGAGGTAATCAAAGAGTTGTTTCAGACAATCCTGAAGCTACATATGACACACTTAATAAGTATGGTTATGACTTGGTTGAGCGTGCAAGGCAGCAAAAGCTTGACCCTGTAATAGGAAGAGACAGCGAGATAAGAAATGTGGTAAGAATACTTAGCCGTAAGACAAAGAACAACCCTGTACTTATCGGTGAACCGGGTGTAGGTAAGACTGCTGTAGTTGAAGGACTTGCAGGCAGAATAGTGGCCGGTGATGTTCCTAACAACTTAAAGGATAAGAGACTTTTTGCACTTGATATGGGTGCGCTTATAGCAGGTGCCAAGTACAGAGGTGAGTTTGAGGAAAGACTTAAGGCTGTACTTGATGAAGTAAAAAAATCAAACGGAGAGATAATACTTTTCATTGATGAGCTTCATACCATAGTAGGTGCAGGTAAGACTGAAGGAAGCATGGATGCCGGAAATATGTTAAAGCCTATGCTTGCAAGAGGCGAGTTGCATTGTATAGGTGCAACTACACTTGACGAGTACAGAAAGTATATTGAAAAGGATCCTGCACTTGAGAGAAGATTCCAGCCTGTACTTGTAGAAGAGCCTTCGGTAGAGGATACAATATCTATTCTCCGTGGACTTAAGGAAAGATATGAGAGTTATCACGGTGTTAAGATAACTGACGGTGCGCTGGTAAGTGCGGCGGTACTTTCAGACAGATATATCAGTGACAGGTTTTTACCTGATAAGGCTATTGACCTTGTAGATGAGGCATGTGCCCTTATAAAGACTGAGCTTAACTCTGTTCCTACAGAGATTGATGAATTAAACAGAAAGCAGATGCAGCTTCAAATAGAAGAGACGGCACTGAAGAAAGAGGACGACAATCTTTCAAAGGAAAGACTTGAAGCACTTCAAAAAGAGTTGGCGGAAGTCAATGACGAGCTTAACGAAGCAAAGTCAAAGTGGGAAAATGAAAAGAAAAGTGTTGAGGGACTTGCAAAGCTCAGAGGTGAGATAGATGAGGTTAACAGGCAGATAAGTGCCGCAAAACAAAGTTATGACCTTAACAAGGCTGCCGAGTTGCAGTACGGTAAGTTACCTGAACTTAAAAAGCAGTTACAGGCTGAAGAAGAGAAGGTAAAGAAAGAGGATTTAAGCCTGCTGCGTGAGGCTGTTACAGATGATGAGATTGCAAGAATTATCTCAAGATGGACAAATATCCCTGTTTCAAAGCTTAATGAGAGTGAAAGAGAGAAGACCCTTCATCTTGCAGATACATTGCATGAGAGAGTAATAGGACAGGATGAGGCTGTAGATAAGGTTACAGACGCCATCATTCGTTCAAGAGCAGGTATAAAGGACCCTTCAAAGCCTATAGGATCATTTCTGTTCCTCGGACCTACAGGTGTAGGTAAGACAGAGCTTGCAAAATCACTTGCAAAGGCACTCTTTGACGATGAGAACAATATGATAAGAATCGATATGAGCGAGTACATGGAGAAATTCTCCGTGAGCAGACTTATAGGAGCTCCTCCGGGATATGTAGGATATGATGAGGGCGGACAGCTTACAGAGGCGGTCAGAAGAAAACCTTATTCCGTAGTGCTCTTTGATGAGATTGAGAAGGCACATCCTGATGTATTCAATGTACTTTTACAGGTATTGGATGACGGTAGAGTTACAGATTCTCTCGGTAAGACTGTAGACTTTAAAAACACCATTATCATTATGACATCAAATATCGGTTCTGCATATTTGCTTGACGGTATCAATACTTACGGTGATATAAGTGAAGATGCCAGAGGTAAGGTCATGAACGAACTTAGAAACAGCTTCAGACCTGAGTTCCTTAACAGACTTGACGAGATTATAATGTTCAAGCCTCTTACAAAGGACAATATCGGAGGTATTATCAACTTACTTATTGACGAGCTTAATGTAAGGCTTAAAGATAAGGAGCTTACTGTAGAACTCAGTGATGCCGCAAAGAGTTATATCATCGACAACGGTTATGACCCTGCATACGGTGCAAGACCTTTAAAGAGATATCTGCAAAAGAATGTGGAGACTATGGTTGCAAGACTGATACTTTCAGACGGAGACCTTAGTGCAAAGGATATCATTTATATCGATCTTGATCCTTATAATGAACTCAGTGCAACTGTAAAAAAATAAGATATGATTTAAAGAGTCGGGCGACCGGCTCTTTTTTTTATGCCAAAATTAGACATTTGTGGTATAATGAATCGGATTATATAATTTCAGATTGTTAGGCAAGTTTATAAGCCTAACAGTATGAATAATTAGGAGTTTTATGTTTGATTTTTTTAGAACAGGTCATATAGCATTTGTTCATTTATTCTACATCAACTTGGTATTGTCCATTGTGATTGTGTTCTTTCAAAGAAGAGAGCCGAGAGCCGTGTGGACATGGCTTTTGGCGCTCAATTTTTTGCCTGTGGTCGGGATTATACTCTACCTGCTTATAGGACAGGATTACAGAAAGTCCAAGATGTTTAAGATAAAAAATGTTGAGGACAGTATAAGGAAGGCGGCAATAAAGCAGGAAAAGTTTTTTGCAAACAATGACAGGGTGTTAAATGACCCTTATACAAAAAAATACCAAAGGCAGATGCAGTATAATCTGATGTCGGGCGGATCGCTTATGACAATGAAGAATACATTAAAAATATTCAACGACGGAAATGACAAGTTCGATGCGCTGATTGAGGATATAAAAAATGCCAAGGAATATATTCATTTACAGTATTATATAATAAAAAATGATTACCTCTTTACGAATATATCAAGAGAGCTTATAAAAAAGGCTGATGAGGGAGTGGAAGTAAGAGTACTGTTTGACGGAATGGGCGGCAGATTTATGTCCAAAAAGCTCTTAGACAATATGAAAGCTCATAAAATAAAAATAGGTGTATTCTTTCCTGCCGCACTCGGCAAGATAAATTTCCGTATAAACTACAGAAATCACAGAAAGATAGCGGTTATTGACGGTAAAATAGGTTATGTGGGCGGATTCAATATAGGAAAAGAGTATGTGGACGGCTCAAAAAAATTCGGACATTGGAGAGATACGCATCTTAGGATAGTTGGTGAGGCGGTCAACGGACTTGAGCTCAGATTCGGTCTTGACTGGAATTATGCCACCAAAGAAGATATCTTTAACAGTGACAAATATTTTAAGCCGCTTGAGGAAATGAACATTTTACCTAAAAACGGTGACGATGTTCTTAGAATGCAGATAATATCAAGCGGTCCGGATTCCGAGACAAAGCTTATCAGAGATAACTATATAGAGATTATCAATAATGCAAAGGACCATGTGTATATTCACACGCCTTATTTTATACCTGACGAAGCGTTTATGAGTGCGCTTAATGTGGCTGCAAGGTCGGGTGTGGATGTAAGGCTTATGATACCGTGTATGCCTGATCACCCTTTTGTATATTCCGCCACGCTCAGCTGGGCAGGTACACTGCTTGAGGCCGGAGGTAAGGTTTATACATATGATAGGGGATTTTTGCATGCCAAGTCTGTAATGGCTGACGGCAAGGTGGCATGTGTCGGAACCGCAAATATGGATATAAGAAGTTTTGAGTTAAACTTTGAGGTCAATGCCATGATCTATGATGAGGAAGTTACAGTAGAACTTGAAGATAATTTTATGAGAGATATTTATGATTCTAAGGAGTATACATTTGACATGTATAAGAATCGCTCACTGATACAAAGAATAAAGGAGCAGGTGAGCAGACTCCTAAGCCCGTTATTATAATGAGAGGATTTTTTATATGATAAAATTTATATTGGTAGCGCTTGGACTGTTTTTGTATTTGGTACTTTTTATACCGGTAATGCTTGTTTTGCTTATTATAAGGAAGTTCAGACCTGACATTTCGACATCTGTTGCACAAGGTATGGTAAGTACGGTATTCAGACTTATGATTTTTATTACAGGCTCGAAAGTGGAAGTAAGAGGGAGTGAGAATATACCTAAGGACGGCGGTGTGCTGTTTGTAAGTAACCACAGGAGCTATTTTGATATTCTTACAGGTTTCGGATACACCAAAAAGCCGCTTGGATTTGTGGCAAAGTATGAGATGATACATGCACCGCTTCTTAAGCAGTGGATGGAACTTGTAAACTGTTTGTTTTTGAACAGACAGGATATCAAGCAGGGATTAAAGACTATAATAAAGGGTATCGACCAGGTAAAATCAGGTGTTTCAGTGTGGATTTGCCCTGAAGGCGGAAGAAATATGAACCCTGATGTAACGAATGTGAAGGAGTTCAAAGAAGGTTCGTTAAAGATTGCGGAAAAAGGTAAAGTTCCTGTAGTTCCTGTAGCTATATACGGCACATATGAGATATGGGAAGAGCATATGCCGTATATGAGAAAGAGCAAAGTGATAATAGAGTACGGAAAGCCGATTATCATAGATGAGCTGTCGGATAATGAAAAGAAAAAGCTTGGAGCATATACCAGAAGTAAGATAGTGGAGATGCTTGAAAATATGGCGGCACAAAATAAAGCATAGGAGTAGTATGCAAGGACTTGAAGAGATAAAAGCAAAGCTTGATAAGACGGATGAAAAGATAATAGAGCTGATAGATGAAAAAAGAGAGCTCATAAAGCTGATATCAAAGATAAAATATGACAAAAGCCCCGGAGAGTTTGTTTGTAAGGAGTATATGGACCTTGATATAAAAAGAGTTGTGTATCAGGGCGTAGAGGGCGCTTATTCACATATAGTTACAAAAAAGCTTTTCCCGGATGTGGATGCAGAAAATGTAAACACCTTTGAAGATGCGATAAATGAGGTATTAAACGGAAATGCAAAGTATTGTATAATACCTATAGAGAACTCGTCAGCCGGAATAGTAAGTGATGTATACGATTTGCTCTTAAAAAAGGATGTTGTTATTGTTGCGGAGTATGATCTTCATATCAGTCACTGCCTCTTGGGGATAAGAGGTGCAAAGCTTGGTGATATAAGGACTGTTTACTCTCATCCGCAGGCACTGATGCAATGTGGTGCCTACCTTAAAGAGCATCCGGCTTGGAGCCAAATAAGCCTTTTAAATACGGCACTTTCAGCTAAAAAGGTAAGAGACGACAAGGATATATCACAGGCCGCCATAGCTTCAAAACTTTCAGGAGATTTATATGACCTTGATATTTTGGATGAAGGAATCAACAGAAATGTAAACAACACTACAAGATTTGTGGTACTCAGTAAGGAGAAGATTTTTTCAAAAAAGTCAAATAAGCTCAGCTTGATTTTAGAGTTGCCGCATGAAAAAGGTATGCTTTACAATATTCTGGGAATATTTGTACTCAACGGATTAAACCTTGTAAAGGTGGAGTCAAGGCCGATACCTGAAAAGACCTTTGAGTACAGGTTTTTTATTGATATCGAAGGGAATTTGAGTTTGTCAAATGTCTCAAATGTGCTTGAGATACTGAAAAAAGAAGTCACTTTTTTAAAAATTTTAGGTAATTATTGTTCAGTAAAGTAAGGAGTATCTATGTACAGTATAATTGATGATTTGATTTTATATAGAAATTTGAAATTTGAAGATACGATAAGAGAATTTTGTTCCTTAAACAAGGACAGTGAGGATAAAAGTAAGACAATTTCAGGGCTGCTTGAGGTTGCCGGAGAGTACGGCCTTGACGGTAACCTTTGGGAAAATATCCTTGCACTTGCGCTTGCATACAATGAAAATGTATATTCAAAAGCTACGGAAATCATCGGTGAGACCAAAGGCAGTATAAATACCTTTGCGCTTCATGACTTTAAGATTTTTAGAGATTTATTTCACTTTGTACCTGATATTGAGGATGAGCTTTTGGAGGCAATATCACACTATGTAGGCAACGGAAGAGATTCAAAGCTTGTAAATACAAGGGTCAGAGACAGGATTTTAAGATTGTCAAAGCAGCTTTCAAGTGCGATGTCCGATAATGATTTTAAAAATATCGTTACCGAGTTTTATAAGGAGTACGGTGTAGGTAAATTCGGGCTTAATAAGGCATTTCGTATAGAAGAGAGCAATGATCTTAATTCTGCAAATATTATACCGATTACAAGAGTTGAACACGTATATCTGAAGGATATAATAGGCTATGATATTCAAAAGAAAAAACTCACACACAATACTGAGAGTTTTATAAACGGTAAGCCTGCAAACAATTGTCTTTTATATGGTGATGCCGGAACCGGAAAGTCGTCAAGTGTCAAGGCGATTGTAAATGAGTATTATGACAGGGGGCTTAGAATCATAGAGATTTATAAGCATCAGTTCAGATATCTGTCGGATATACTTGAGCAGTTAAAAGACAGAAACTACAAGTTTATAATATATATGGATGATTTAAGCTTTGAGGAGTCGGAGCTTGAATATAAATATCTCAAAGCTATTCTTGAAGGAGGTTTCGGAAAGAGACCTGAAAATGTACTTATCTATGCTACAAGTAACAGAAGACATCTTATAAGAGAGAGCTTCAGAGATAAGACTGAGACTGATGAAGAGCTTCACAGCCGTGATACTGTGGAAGAAAAGCTGTCACTTTCCGCAAGATTCGGTGAAAAGATCTACTACGGTTCACCTGATAAGAAGGAGTTTAACGGCATCGTACTTTCACTTGCGAAAAAGCACGGTATTGATATGGACGAGAAGGAAATACTTGCAAAGGCAAATATGTGGGAACTCTCACACGGAGGTATGTCCGGAAGAAGCGCAACACAGTTTATAACTTATTTACAGGGTCAAAAATAATATGGAGAGCGTATGGAAAAGGGAGACATAAGATATTTTGCGGCTATTGATGTAGGTTCGTTTGAACTTGAACTTGGAATTTATGAAATATCGGCAAAGACCGGTATAAAGAGAGTTGATTATATAAAGCACACCATTGCACTTGGTAGTGATACATATAAGTACGGAAAGATAAGCTATGAAATGATTGACGAGCTTTGTGATGTATTATCCGATTTCAAAAAAATAATGAAATCATACAGAGTGGACGATTATAAGGCCTATGCTACCAGTGCAATGAGAGAATCCTCCAACAATATGCAGGTTATTGATCAGATAAAGGTAAGAGCCGGTATAGATATATCTATCATATCAAACTCGGAGCAGAGATTTATTAACTATATGTCTATTGATGCAAAGGGTGAGCTTTTTGAAAAGTATATAAGAAGCGGTACTGCGGTTGCCGATGTAGGTTTTGGAAGTATGCAGCTTACACTGTATGATAACGGCGCGATACAGAGTACTCAAAACCTTTCACTGGGAGTTCTAAGGCTTAGAGAGATGGTGGAAGAGATAGACAATATCACCGAAAAAAAGCATAATGTACTCACCGAGCTGATAGATAACGATTTGAATACTTTCAAAAAGATATATCTTAAAGATAAAAAGGTAAAGACTATTATAGGTGTCGGAGAGCCGCTTATGTATATGTTCAAATATATGAACCGCGACTCTAACGATATGATAGTAAATTATGAGGAGTTTATCTCACTCTTTGATAAGATAAGGGATAAGAGCGTGGAGGAAATAGAAAATATACTTGGAGTAGGTAAAAACTACGCAAAGATGATAATACCGAGTGTACTTATTTTCCAAAGAATCTTCGATCTTTTCAATGCAAAGGAAATATGGTTGCCCGGTACACTTCTTATAGACGGCATTGCGGCGGAGTATGCCAAGAAAAGTAATATAGTCAGCACAGGACATGACTTCAGAGCGGATATTATTGCATCATCAAAGAGTCTGGCCAAAAGATATAGAGGCAACAGTAAGCACACCACAGTGGTGGAAAAAAATGCCCTGATGATATTTGATGCCATAAAGAGTCTGAGCGGTCTGAGTGAAAGAGACAGACTGCTTGTGCAGATAGCGGCAATCTTACATAATATCGGAAAGTTTATCAATATGAAAAACAGTGATGTGGCCACCTACAATATTATTTCATCAAGTGAGATTATAGGTATATCACATGATGAGAGAATGTTGGTTGCCGAGATGTCAAATATCGACACTGAAGAAAGTATCTACAATAAAAGAGATATCAGATTGGCAAAGTTAAGTGCGATACTTCAGATGGCAAATGCGCTTGACAGGTCACATAAGCAAAAGATAAAGGACTACAGTTTGAAACTTGATGATAATAAGCTGATTTTAGAGATAAGGTATATGGGAGATTTGAGCCTTGAGATGCTGAGCTTTAATTCGCATAGAGACTTTTTTAGAGAAATTTTTGGAATAGAGTTTGTTTTAAAACAGATAAGGACTTTTTGATAGAAAGGAGTTGGCTTTATGGAAAAGTTTGACAATGTGGAATATTTTACCAACAGAGAATTGTCTTGGCTTAAGTTCAACACAAGAGTCTTACATGAAGCTAAAGATGATGATGTAAAGCTTTTTGAGAGGCTGAAGTTTTTGAGTATCACATCATCAAACTTAGATGAATTTTTCATGGTAAGGATTGCATCACTCAAGGATATGGTGGATGCCGACTATAAGAAAAAAGATATTGCGGGAATGAGTGCGGACAAGCAGCTTAATGTACTTGCAAAAGAGACACATGATTTTGTAAGAAAGCAGTATGAAATCTACAGTTCGCTGTTACCTCTTCTAAAAGATAATCACCTGCATATATTAGGTCATGGCGATGAACTTTCACATAGTGAGAAGAAGTTTATAAATGAATACTTTGACGAGTTTGTATATCCGGTGCTTACACCTATGGCCGTGGATGCGTCAAGGCCGTTTCCTCTTGTAAGAAATAAGACACTTAATATTGCGGCTCTTATCAGAAAGAGAAAGGATGAAAGCTCAAAGAAGAAGAAAAAGGATGTCTACCTTGGAAATGTGGATGGAGATATGGACTTTGCAATGGTACAGGTACCGTCTGTACTTCCAAGAATTGTAGAGATTCCTACAGATTCGGAAGAGAGAAAGATAATCTATCTTGAGGATATTATCGAAAAAAATATTGATAAACTTTTCTTAAACTATGAGGTGATTTCGGCTGCAACCTTCAGAGTAATGAGAAATGCGGAGTTTAAGCTTGATGAGGACGAGGCACTGGACCTTTTAGAGGAAATCAAGAAGAAGTTGAAGAAAAGACAGTGGGGAGAGGCAATCAGACTTGAAGTTGAAGAGAGGATGGATGCAAGTCTTTTAAACTTTTTGAAAAACGAGCTCAATGTGGACGAGGAGGATGTATTCAGAATAGACGGACCGCTGGATCTTACAGTTCTTATGAAGATATACTCTCTTGAAGGCTTTGACAATCTGAAGGATAAAAAGCACATCCCTGTAGCCAATGCAAGACTTTTGGACTGTGAAGATATTTTTGAGGAAATAAAGAAAAAAGATATCTTACTTTCACATCCGTATGAAAGCTTTGATCCTGTAATAGATTTTGTATCAAAGGCGGCTGCAGACAAGAACGTACTTGCCATCAAGCAGACACTTTACAGAGTCAGCGGAAATTCTCCTATTATAAAGGCGCTTGCAAATGCGGCGGATAACGGTAAACAGGTCACTGTTTTGGTGGAGCTTAAGGCAAGGTTTGATGAGGAAAACAATATCAACTGGGCAAGAATGCTTGAAAAGGCGGGATGTCATGTAATCTACGGTCTTGTAGGATTAAAGACTCACTCTAAGATAACTTTGGTGGTCAGAAGAGAAGAAGACGGTATCAGAAGATATGTACACCTTGGAACCGGAAACTATAATGATTCTACAGCAAAACTGTATACAGACCTCGGTATGTTTACAGCAAGAGAAAGTTACGGCGAGGACGCTACGGCGGTCTTTAACATGCTCAGCGGATATTCGGAGCCTCCGTTTTGGAAGAGATATGTTGTAGCTCCGCTTTGGATGAAGGATACATTCTTAAATAAAATAAATCAATGTACAAAGGCTGCAAAAAACGGCAGTGATGCTCATATAATTGCCAAGATGAATTCGCTCTCGGATAAGGATATTATAGAAGCGCTTTATGCCGCAAGCTGTGCGGGAGCGAAGATAGAGCTTATAGTCAGAGGTATATGCTGCCTCAGAGTAGGAATAAAGGGAGTATCTGAAAATATTACGGTAAGGTCTATAGTGGGTACATTCCTTGAGCACGCCAGAATATTTGATTTCCGTATAGACAGTGAAGAGGAGATTTTCCTCGGAAGTGCAGACTGGATGAACAGAAATCTTGAAAAGAGAGTGGAGATAGTATTCCCGGTAGCGGATGAGGATATCATAAGGAGTATCAAGCACTACCTTGAGGTTGAGCTTGAAGACAATGTAAAGGCTTCAGTACTTTTACCTGACGACAGCTATGAAAAGGTAAAGAAAAACAATGAAGCAAAGAAAAACTCACAGGAGATCTTTGTCAAAGAGGCAAAGGTGTACTATGAAAATGCCGTAAAAGCCGGCAAGGCTGAGGATGGCAGAACATTTACACCTTTAAAGGGAGAATAGATAAAATTTAAAAGATGAAATAAAAAATGGGGTAGCAAGCGCTACCCCGTTATTTGTTTAGTTGTTTATAAGCTTCTCATCATCGTTGTTCCAGCTGTAAAGCTTTCTGATCTCTGCACCGATCTTCTCTGAAGGATGCTCTGAAGCAAGCTTTCTCATAGCCTTGAAGTGTACCTGACGACCTGCAGGAGACATATCAAGTAAGAACTCCTTAGCAAATGTACCGTCCTGGATATCTGAAAGGATCTTCTTCATAGCCTTCTTTGTATCCTCTGTGATAATCTTAGGTCCTGTGATGTAGTCACCGTACTCTGCTGTATTTGAGATAGAATATCTCATTCCCTCAAATCCTGACTGATAGATAAGGTCTACGATAAGCTTCATCTCATGGATACACTCAAAGTATGCATTTCTAGGATCATAACCTGCCTCACAAAGAGTCTCAAAACCTGCCTGCATAAGTGCACAAACACCGCCGCAAAGAACTGCCTGCTCACCGAAGAGGTCAGTCTCAGTCTCTGTACGGAATGTAGTCTCCAAAAGACCTGCTCTTGCGCCGCCGATACCTGCACCGTAAGCAAGTGCAATCTCAAGTGCCTTACCTGTAGCATCCTGCTCAACAGCTACAAGACAAGGTGTTCCCTTACCCTCAAGGTACTCTGAACGAACAGTGTGTCCCGGAGCCTTAGGAGCTATCATTGTAACATCAACGTCCTTAGGTGCTTTGATACATCCGAAATGTACATTGAAACCGTGAGCGAACATAAGCATATTTCCCGCCTCAAGGTTCGGCTCGATATCCTTCTTGTACATATCAGCCTGAAGCTCATCATTGATAAGAATCATAATGATATCAGCCTTCTTTGCAGCCTCTGCTGCTGTAAACACTTCAAGGCCCTGTGCCTCAGCCTTTGCCCATGACTTGCTGCCCTCATAGAGACCAACAATAACATTACATCCACTTTCCTTTAAGTTCAATGCATGTGCGTGTCCTTGGCTGCCATAACCGATGATGGCAATAGTCTTACCCTCAAGCATTGAAAGATTACAGTCTTCCTGATAATAAATCTTAGACATAAAATAATACCTCCTAAAAACTTTTATGATTAACCTGTTAGGTGAACCGTCAAAAAATTAATTTAAAACAACTACATCCTCACTGCCTCTTGAAAGAGCGGTGAGTCCTGTTCTTGCAAGCTCCAAAACTTCATAATCTGAAAGAAGATTTGAAAGTGCTTCAAGCTTTGAATTGTCGCCTGTCAGCATAACAGTCAGACAATCTTTTGCCACGTCGACAATAGTGGCTCTGAATATATCACAAAGTGCTGCAATATCCTGCCTCTGTGAAGCGTTTGCCTTAACTTTTATCATAATGATTTCACGGAAAACACTCTTGCCTTCCTCCAAAACCTTGATATCTCTTACATCTTCAAGTTTTCGCAGCTGTTTAACTATCTGATCAAGTGTGTCCTCATCTCCTATAGAGACCACTGTCATTCTTGAAAAACGCGGGTCTGCGGTTTCGCCTACAGTGAGTGAGTCGATATTATAGCCTCTTCTTGAGAAAAGACCTGCCACACGGCTCAGAACACCTGAAGAATTATCTACAATAAGTGAAAATACTCGTCTCATTTTACCTCCAAATATTTTAAAGTAGTAATAACAGTTTTGACAAAACAATAAAATAAATTGGTTCGCCCTTTACTATAGCACCATTATTATAAATGTCAATTTATTATATAATATAATACCTATAACTAAAAGTTATGGCATTTGACAACAGTTATAATTTTACCTGTGATCCGCACCGAAATCAATACCGGATAAATCATATCTTTGCGGTTCGTCATCATCATTTAACTCATAAGCATAAAGAATGGTTCTGGTATCATCACCTTCATATGAACAGGTGATAAAGGACCATATTTTATCAATGCCGCTTGCAGGAATATCTCTGAACTTACATTTTTCAGTCATCCTGTCAACATAGTTGTGGAAATAGTCCATATCGTCAAAATATGTCTGCCTTCTCTCAGGAGCGGAGTCTGAATAAAGCGCCGCAAAGGTCTTAAGTCTGTATGTCTTATCAGGTGTATAAATATATATCATCCTATGTTCTTTGAAAAAGTTTTCATCCTTAAACTTTGTTATATCCGTGAACATCTTGCCGTCCTTCATATGGTGTCCGTAGATGATATTGTTGAGTGTTGAAAAATCCGAATTACTGTATCCGTCCATATATACAGAGTAGTATGATTCCTTGTGGTTTATATCATGGTGTAGATAGTACTCAATATCGTATTCCTTCCATAATATAGGATAATCAATAACTGTACCGGGGATATATACCCAGGCTATAACATCAGGGTTGGTAGCCTTAAGTGAATCAAAATCTATCTTTCTTTTATAGTTTTCATCTGTTTCATATGCCTTTGTAGGCGGCATCGTGGTAGTTTCTTCTACCGTGGTGGTAGCCTCCGTTGTAGTTTCCGGCTCCTTTTTATTTTTTTTATTTGAAAATATGACGGCAATCACGATAAGCAATACGGCGAATGCCAAAATAAGTAATAAAATTTTCTTTTTCATATATCTCCTAACGACTTTTAGGTAGAAGTATAGCATTTTTTTTTAGTATTGTATATAAATATTATGATTTTGATTGATTTAAAAAATAACCTCTACTATAATTAGTGGGAAGACGGAGGAAGAAGATGGAAGATTTGAATTTGAATCAGAGAGAAGAAACTATACTGGATAAGAGGGCGGTATTTATTTTATCCTTTTTTATACCGGTTTTTATAATGGTATTGATATTTGTGCAAAGAGGTATATTCCCCTTTGGAGATGAGAGCTTTTTAAGAACTGATATGTATCATCAGTACGCTCCGTTTTTCTCGGAATTTAAATATAAACTGAGCCACGGAGGTTCACTTTTATACAGCTGGGACCTGGGTATGGGTATCAACTTTTCGGCACTGTATGCATATTATCTGGCAAGTCCGCTCAATTGGCTGATTGTACTTTGCCCACAGGCGTATGTTATAGAGTTTATGACATATATGATTGTGGCAAAGATAGGTCTTTGCGGTCTCAGTTTTACATACTATTTATCAAAGCATTCCACAAAGAAAAAATCCGGAATAGTCTTTTTTGGAATATTTTATGCACTTTCAGGATATATTGCTGCGTACAGCTGGAATATTATGTGGCTTGACTGTATAGTTTTGTTCCCTTTAGTATGTTTAGGTCTTGAAAGCCTTGTAAAGAAAAATAAGGGATTTTTATACGCTGTAGGCTTGGGTATATGTATACTTTCAAACTACTATATTTCCATAATGATATGTCTGTTTATGGTAATATATTTTATATCCTTACAGATACTTAAGCCTGACAACAATTTTAAAAAGTTTGCCATAACATCAGTACAGTTTGTGGTATTTTCATTACTTGCAGGAGGATTAAGCGCGTTGGTGCTTTTACCTGAGATATATGCTTTGAAGCTCACCGCATCGGGAGATTTTAACTTCCCTACAACATTTGAATCATATTTTTCCATATTTGATATGATTGCAAGACATATGGGCAATGTTCAGGTAGAGATAGGGCTTGACCATTGGCCGAATATTTACTGCGGGGTCGGAATATTCTTATTTATACTGCTTTATTTGTTGAACAAAAAGATCGGCAAAAAGGAAAAGGCTGTGTATACTACATTGCTTGTATTCTTCCTCGCAGGATTTTCTATAAATGTACTTAATTATATATGGCACGGACTTCATTATCCGAATTCACTTCCTGCCAGACAAAGCTTTATATATATTTTCCTTGTGCTTTTTATGTGTGCAAAAGCATATGACAGACTTGAAGAAAATACCGCAAGAGACCTCTTTATTGCTTTTGGTATAAGCATGGGTTATATACTCTTGGCGCAAAAGATAGTAAACAACGAAGACTTCCATTTTGCGGTATTTTATGTAGCGATGATTTTTATCTCTTTATATGCAATACTTACATATATGTATATAAAGAAGAGATTTTCAACTACAAGCTTATTTTTATTTGCACTTGCTCTGGTGGTGATAGAGTCAAGTATAAATATGTCTGTGACCAGTGTAACTACAATAAACAGAAGCAATTATATAAACGACAACAAGGATGTAAGAGCACTTGTTGCAAAGCTTCCTAAGGATGAATTTTATCGTATTGACAAGGTGGACAGAAAGACAAAGGATGACGGAGCATGGATGAACTTCAAATCGGTATCCATATTTTCATCAACCGCCAATGCGTCACTTTCAGATCTGTTTGAGAAACTTGGAAATGAAGCGTCTACAAATGCATACTCCATCACAGGTGAGACGCCTTTACTTGATATGCTCTTTAGTGTAAAGTATGCAATATATACAGGTGAGACAAGGAATTCAAATATTTATGGAAGGACTGGAGAAATCCATCTAAGCAAAAC
>NZ_CALLVU010000049.1 GCF_938015485.1 uncultured Lachnoanaerobaculum sp.
CTCCCTTTGCCTTAAAGTTTTCTTCTTCATCAAGGATTTCTATGGAGGAAACAAGTGGGAAATTGCTATCCTCTTTTAAGGCTCTGGTATTGCTTAAATTATTTATAAAGCCATGCTTCTTTGAAAAGTTGTCATAGACTTCATTGAGCTTTTCTTGAGCTTTCTTTACCTCATCATCGGAATAGTCCTCTTTCTGCTTGTAGATAACATCTTTAAGGGCAGTATTCAGTTCAAGATAGTCCTTAATCTTTTCCTTATTCTTATCCGTTATCTCTTTCTTGACGAAAAGGGAGTTTTCTCTGTAATAGACTTCATCATCAATAACGGTATAGGAAAAGTTCTTAACATCATCCGTTGCAGGCATTGTGCTGATTTCATCATCAAGCAGTTCTATTTCCTCATACTTTGCGTTCTTTGATATTTCTGTGCCTGCTTTTGTAAGAAGTTCCTTTATGTCTGTATTTTCTTTCGGCAGGCAAGCTATTGTATTCCCAAATCTTCCAGATATTTCTTCCATAGAACCAAGCACCTGTTCAGGATGATCAACAAAGTATTTGTTATATAAAAGCCCGTTTTCATCTTCAGCAAGATGAATCCAGTCCTCATCTCTTTCTCTGATACTGTCTCTTTTCTTTAGGAATATAATATCTGAGGTTACTTCTGTTCCGGCTACGCCCTTAAAGGTATCATTTGGAAGTCTGATTGCCCCTAAAAACTCTGCTCTTGCTGCAATGTATCGTCTGACGCTTTCATCCTTTTTATCCATTGTGCCACTTGATGTAATAAAGGCGATAACACCACCATTTCTTACTTTATCAATGGACTTGGCAAAGAAATAATCGTGAATAAGGAAGTTATTTTTGTTATACTCCCTGTCATTTACCTTATATTCTCCAAAGGGAACATTACCGATAACTGCATCAAAAAAGTTATTGGAAAAGGTAGTTTCTTCAAATCCCTTAATTTGCACTTCACTTTCAGGATATAAGAGTTTTCCAATACGACCGCTTACTGAGTCAAGTTCAACGCCATAAAACTTTGACCTACTCATTTCATCGGGAAGATTACCGATAAAGTTTCCAACTCCCATACTTGGCTCTAAGATATTACCGCTCTTAAATCCCATACCTGCAAGTGTCTTATATACGCTGTCAATCACTGTTTTCGGTGTGTAAAAAGCTGTTAGGGTAGACTCTCTTGCAGCTTCATATTCAGATGGTGATAAATTTTCCTTTAAGAAACTTCTTGCAACTTCCCATTGTCCCTCTTTACTTTCGTCAAATACATCAGCAAGTCCGCCCCAACCGACATACTTTGAAAGGACTTCCTGAGCGTTAATATCTAAATCTCTCTCACCTCTTTCAATTCTATTTAACATAGAGATTGCTTCAAGGTTGCTATTCAGTCTCTCACTTGGAGATAACTTTTCCGGGAGCGTTTCTTCTGTGATTTTGAAGTTATGAGCATCAGCTTTCTTTATTTCTACTTCCTCAATAGTCTTTTCAGGGTTCGTATAGGTTATATTTTGAAATAGCCTATCAAGGTCGCTTTCAAGACGATAAAGAATTACATCGGAGCCTGTTATCATACCGCCAAGATATTCGGTATTGTCCTTAACCGTTACTGTCTTTAGATTATTTCCCATATCATCAAAGCGTGTGATGGTATAGTTTTTGTCCTTATATTTAACTTCATCACCAACAATAAAATTCGGTCTTTCAAGGCTTATCTGCTTTAATAAGTCCCCATTATCTTCAAAGGCTATAATCGGGATTTGACGATTTCCACTTCTTACCGGATCAAGCCATAAATCATTTCTTCCTGTGATTTGATTTTTAGCAATCTCCCTTACAGTGTATTCTTCATGGTTGAAATATACGGTATCGCCTGTTTTAACTGCAAATTCATCTGCAAGGCTTTCCTCTTTTTCATTAAGCTCTACTTCTTCTCTTTCTTTGAGGTAATCAAATAGTGTTCCCTGAACAGGTGTTGCAGCTATTCTTTCTTCTACTTCTTCAGGTACTTCAAGCTCTGTTTCTTCTTCAAAACTAAGTTCTCCGTTAAAGACTGACTGAAGCTCCTGCTCATCCATCTGCTTAACAAGTTCCGTATCTTTAAGTTCTCTAAAGGTCTTTGGAAAATCTTCTAAAATAAGCCTTTGGGCATTTAATTCTTTCAATTCTTCAAGATTGAAATATCCCCATTCAGGTTCAATCCCAAGCACAAGTCCAAAGGCATCGCCGCTTTCTTTATCATATTCCGTCATATACCAAGTCCAATTAGAACGGAAAGGAATGATATATGCAGCATGAACCTCTTTATCCGCTAAAGCTACATCCTCCTGTGCGTAAAGCTCCGGCACTCTTTCAAGCATTTCATAAGTCATTAAGTTTTCAGGATCATCTTTGGAATAATATTGTGGTTCTTCAATCTCTGACTTGTTTTCTGTTCCCTTGTCTTCAAGATAAAGATTTTTAGAAAACAGCTCGTCGATATGCTTTGCAACACTTGTCCAAGTAAGAAACACATCATTACAATCATTTTTCTGTAATTTAAGTCCTTTAGCATCGTGCCATTCATCACTTCCCATTGCTCCGGAAACAGCATGGGAATGTCCTCCAATTCCATATTCGTCTTTTAGGAAATTCGCTTTTTCTTGAAGCGTATGATTTTCTTTAAAAAACTTGGTGATTCGTTCTTTTCCTCTATCAACGCCACTTCCTCTTGAAAGGCTTTCAAGGACTTCATCTTCTGTAATAAAAGGCTTTACCTTCGGAAGTTCTGTCAGATTGGTACTATATTCCTTTCGCAGCAGCTCAAGTTCCTGTAATCTCTGATAAAGGCTATCTACCTTGTGATAATGAAATCTTAGTACACCTCTGTTTTCTTTGTAGCCTGCTAAGAACCTACTGTATTCTTTAATTGTGTCCTTTAGGTATTCAGGATTTTTTAATGCCTCAGATAATCTTTTTGTTTCTTCCGAAAAGCCTCCTCCGCTTATTTTTAAGATTTCAAAATATCCCTGTCCTTGACCTTCTTCGCTTAAATCATGCGTTAGATACCATAAGGATTCTGAAATTCTATCTCTTTCATAGTCCTGTGCCTCTAAAAGCTCTACATTTGTAGCAAACTCACCATTATCAAGAAGCTCATTTATCCTCTTTGCAGCATCACTCCAACTTAAAATTTGTGTATCATCTTCTCTTGCCGATGTACCGTAAGCTAAATGAATGCCTTTATCCGAATACCAGGAAGATACTTCTCTTTCATCAA
>NZ_CALLVU010000050.1 GCF_938015485.1 uncultured Lachnoanaerobaculum sp.
AATTACAAAAAACACTTCAAGATCGTAAACTCACAAAGTGTGTTTCCCAATTACCTATTTTTAATCATCATAATTATGCTACATAGCCATTATCACTTCTTGTTACTATAGAACAACAATATTGCCGTTTTTTACTGCACAGAATTGACTTTCATCATATTTTAAATCTTCTTCCTTACATTTTAAGTCCTTACTTATGAAGTAAATTATCTATTCTCCAGTGCACAACTTACTTTATATAACTATTTATTTTAGCTCTATATTTCAATGAATTTGTTGACATGTTGAGTATAATGACCTCATACCTGCTATTATTTTGTGCTTTAACTGTTAATGTCGCAGCTCCGTAACACGCTCTATTATAAATAGTATTCCCATTTTGATTTATTATAATGTTGTACCTCACTCCACCATAAGACGATGCATTACTTATCTTCACTGTAAAGCCATTGTGATTCGGTTGTGTCCAAGATGCCATATTAAACTTATAAGATTTATGTGCCAAACCTTCTAAAGTTGCATTGTCATCTATATTAGCAGAGTTTAACTCAATAGGGGCTATCTCTTCTAAAGTTAATTGCTCATATTCCTCCTCTGTTATTACCCTTACCATATCATCTTCTAATACTTCTTCTTGAAAAAAATCTCCCTTTTCAATAACTGGGTTATTTTCATTCACACCTATATCAGCAAATACCGTTATAGATAAAGCAATCATTAAAACCAAAGTACAAATTCCTGACAATCCTCTTTTCCATCTTTTCATAATAATCATCCTTTCTTTTGTTGGGTGTAATTTTAAAACCGATTTTTCCTGTATTTCTTTTAATTCTACAAGCCGCAGCATAGATAAACAGTATTCTTTTCTATTTTTAACAGTATCTCCCACTCTTTGAATAACCAACTTATCACAAAGTAGCTCTAAATCATCCTCCATATATCTTGATGCCACAAGAATAAATGGATTATACCAAAATAAGCAAGTAAGCACATTTTTTATATGGGTAAGCACTATGTCAAATTTTTTAATATGAACCATTTCATGTATTATTACATATTTTAATAAATTATTATCTTCTAATACTTGGCTCTGTATTATTATTTTAGGACGAACCACTCCATAGGTAATAGGAACTTTAATACCATCATTTATGTATATCTGTACCTGTCTTTTCAATCTGAAACTATTAACAAGTTCCTCTATTCTACTATCCGATTCTATCCGTACTGAGTTCCTTAGTGCTTTGTTTCTCTTTGTTACTTGGACTCCTGTATATATCAAAAGTATACTTGCAACAATTAGTTGATTCAAATTAGATAAGATATATCCAACTTCTTGCACAAACATTTTTATATAAGCACTTATCAACACAAATGGTTCCAGTAAATATTGAAGCATTACATATTTCTCTAATTCTTCAATTTGAATTAAAATAGAAAACGGAAAAAGCAAATAAATAAAAAGTATTGACCATAAAATAATGTTTGCCCATTTAACGCTCTTAAAATTCAATGTTTTCCTGGTCAAAAGCACCAACATTATAATAAAAGTGCTCTTAATGCTTCTTTCCAAAGTCGAAACTATTACGAATTCTACCATCACATCACTATTCCTCTACTTCAAAGTTATCTATAAAATCTCGCATCTCCTGTATATCTTCTTTGCTCACTTTTTTTTCACTTAAAAAAGCACGACAAACATTAATTATAGAACCTTGAAATAACATTTCGATTGCTTCTTTTCTTTGCTTTTTTAATGCTTCTTCCCTTGAGACAACAGGTTTCAAGGTATATTTGGGATATCGTCTTGTGATTGCACCCTTCTCAAGTAACCTGCCAAAAAAAGTATAACAGGATGTCTTACCCATACCATGCTTTTCATATAACAACTTCGATAGTTCCAATGCTTGAATTTCTCCATTCTTATCTAAGCATTGCCCCTCCCACAACATCTCCATTACCATTAATTCTCCATGTGAAAACTCCATTTTTACTCTCTCCTTATTAATATTTCGTTTTATTTTCAATATGAGTATATCATATCTTTGAGTAAAATTCAATATCAAAAAATATTTAGATGTTGAGTTTTATATTTTGATAAATACAATAATATTAATAGTTATACCTAATTTTCTTTGTGAAAATTCTCTAGGGATTTCATTTAGAAGTCATATTATCTGGATTTCCAGATAATTTTAGCAAGCACAGTAAGTGCATATGCACTTACGAGAAATTGACTTAATCCTCGCTTTCGCATCGGACTCTTTCAGTCAATTTTTCCTTGTTGGGGAATATCCCCAAACCCCTGCATAAGTAACTTCTTTGATTTCATCACCTAAGTAGTTTTTGAAAAAGTTTTCACTTATTTCATTGAAGCTTACTTTCAAAAATGTTATAATCCTCTTGTAACTTATATAACTATTTTATCTCTTTACAGGAGATTTCTGATTTAGAAATATACTATAAAGCAAAACCTGTAATTCAAGCTTAGTACTTGATTCTACAGGTTTTTTCTTTTGCTATTTTTAGGATTTGGAGGTTTTGACATGGCAAACAGAGTAAGAACTCATGGCATTTATTTAATGCTTTCAGATGATGAACTGAAGGTTTTGGAGAAAAAATATAGGCTATCCGGCTGTAAAACTTTGCGTCAGTTTATTATGAAATGCATCTTAGCCAAGGATATTTTCGTACTGGATATGACGGCTTTTAGGGAGCTTTCCACAAGTATCGGTAGAATAACCGGCAGCATAAATCAGATCGCAAAGCGAGTAAATTCCACCGCAGTGATTTATAAAGATGACATCCTTGATATACAAGAGCTACTAAAAAAGCAGGGGAAAGATATTTACTCTCTGCGAAAAAAACTATATGACCTTGGAAATTTAGAAACCATAAATACGGAGGAGATCTGATGGCTGTTACAAAGATTCATCCCATAGAAAAAACTTTGCACTTAGCCCTAAACTACATCATGAATGCTGATAAGACCGATGAAAAAATCCTTATTTCCTCTTTTAACTGCAATCCTAAGCTTGCTCATCTCTAGTTTGAGCAGACAAAAAGAGAACATAATTCCAAGGCAAAAATCTTAGCAAGGCATTTAATTCAATCTTTTGCTCCCGGAGAAACCACTCCTGAACAGGCACACAAAATAGGTCTTGAACTATGTGAAAAGGTCTTTCAAGGAAAGTATGAATATGTACTCACTACCCACATAGATAAGGGGCATCTTCATAATCATATTTTATTTAATAATGTAAGTTTTGTAACAGGTAAGGCATATCAAAGCAACAAAAGAAGTTATCATCAAATCAGAACTGTCAGTGATGAGATTTGTAAGGAAAACGGTTTATCTGTCATTGATGAAAACTATAAAAAATTCAAGAACAGATATTCCACAAACGGTAAAAGCTATATTGAATATATGGAATTTAAGAAAGGCAGTTCTTGGAAAAACAGACTTCACATTGCCATTGACAAAGCAATTCTAAAATCTGGTACTTACGAAGAGTTTTTAAAAGCAATGGAAGATTTTGGATATGAAATTAAGATTGGAAAGTATCTTTCATTCCGCCATAAAGACAAAAAAGATACAGGAAGATTTACAAGAACAAAGACAAATGTGCTTGGAGAAGATTATACCAAAGAGCGAATTAAAGAAAGAATTGAAGATCCAACCAAACAACAGATTTATAATAAAGAACAGCTTTATGACAAACTCTCTTATAAAAAGCCGGATACTATTGTAAATGTAAAGAACAATGAAAAGGTAAAATCCTCAAAAGGTTATGAAGTGTGGGCAGGTAAACATAACATGAAAACAATGGCTTCATCTTTAAACGAAATGAGAAAATATGGCATAAACACCTATGAAGAACTTGAATTGAAATTAGAGAAGACAGCCTCAGACAGACAACAATTATTAGATCAGATAAAGCAAGCTGAACAGGAAATGAAATCCATATATTCTGTGATAGAGAATAAAAATACCTTTTCTAAAAATCAATTGATCTATGACATGTATATTGAAGATAAAGAAAATATCGCCTTTTATGAAGAATACAAGCCACAGATTGTTGCTTATGAAATTGCCTTAAAAGAACTCGAAAAATCAGGATACCGTACTTTAAGTATTCCGGAACTGTCAGATAAATACTCTGTTTTAGAACAGAAAAAAATTAGCCTTATGGAAGAATATGCCTATCAAAACTTCATGCTCCACGATCTTCAACAAGCAAAGAAAAATACGGATATATACCTTAACAACCATCTGGAAAAATAAAAAAAAGGAGGTCGCTCCTACCTGATTTGTCGGTAGAAAGCAGCCTCCTTTTTTATAAATGACAGATTAGATAGACAAAGAGATAGACTTTTCTTAGACAAGTCTAAATATCCAAGGAAAAACAGCAGGCTTCTTTATCACTTGTCCATTTCTATAAGATAATCTTCTCTTCTTTTCCATACAACTAAAGAGATTATACCTATTGTGATATAGTTTACTACCTGATTGGCTAAATCATTATTTAAAAGGGGTAGAAAATAAGATTTTTCATTTGTAATAAATCCATGTACTAAAATACAATATACCGTCATTGAGCTGAAAAACGATATAGCTAAATTAAGTATCTTCCCAATCAATCCAAATTTATCATGAATTAACTTAAATAAGACAGAATATAGCACTACAGCCACTATTGCCACTAATATATCCCAAAAATATACGGCATATCCGGATAAAAACTTGATAGAAAAATAATGGTGTGTATAATACCAACTTGCTATAAATACCGTAAGCTTATCCATTGCAAATAAGCTTATTTTTACAAATGTTGTTCCTACAAACAGGATAACTCCCAAATATAGTATAATTAAGGCTATAAAAATCACAATCATATCATTTCATCCTTTCTACTAAATAATTATACTACAATACTCCTATTCTTTTAGCAAATCTTTATTTGATATCAGGTCATTTCCTACAAGTGCTAACCCCATCTCACTTAACATCATCGCTTTAAATTCCCAATTCTTCAATTTAAACAATTTTGAAGATTCATCAAACACATCAAGATCTTCGTTATTCTTAGTAATCTTTTTGAGCAACATCATTTCAACCAAGTATAGTGCACCTAAAATATTCAAAATATTTTCCTGATTTGCATATCTTAAATTTTCAAAACGGTTATGCTTAAGACTAGTGAACGCAGTCCACCAACGTAATTTTTTACCAGGCTGACTTAGATTCCAATTGTAAAACGGTTCTATTTCTATGTCATATCCTATTAGTTCTATCTTAGTAGTAACTATCTCGTGATTATTTTTAAAAATATACTGTGCATAATCTGTAATTGATTTCCCTTTCTTCATACTATACTCACAAAACTCTTTGAAAATAGTATCCAATTCTGCTCCAGTAGCTTGAATAAGCAATGCATAACCATTGGAAAACGACTTATAATTACTCTTATGCAGTTCAACATATTCCAGAGATTCCAAAAATCTCTTTTCTAGGAGTAAATAATATCGCCAATATTTCTGCATCATCTCCAACCTGTTCATTTGTACTTTCTCCTTCACCTTATCTTTTGCTGCAAGTGTATCATACATCAAAAAATTTTTGTAGACAAAATTATAACTGTATAGATTATGAATATAATACATTGACTGCATTCCATCCAATAGCAAATTATTCATTAACGGAATATGGAGATCATCCTCCCTGATATATTGCCATAATTTTTTTGATTAAATTAATAGTATCGTTGAAAATATGTATGCCTATCTCCTTATTTTTATCGTTCCACCCCTTTTTCACTTTTCATATTCCCTTGTTCTTTTGATCTGCCATCCGTTTTTTCTTTATAATCATTCAGTTTTTTTAGTGTTGAAGGCTTCTCTTTTGTATCTTGAGATTGTCCTCTGGCTTTTAACAGCTTGGCGGAATATACCTTAAAGTTTGTATATTGCTTTCCATTTTTTCCGATACTAAGCTTTTCTTTTCCTGAAAGCGAAACAAAATCTCCTTTTCTAAAGTCCTTCACTGCTTGAACCTGTTCATTATAGGCAAAGCAATTCATAAACTTTACATTCCCCATCCCGTCATTTTGAGCGATAGAAAAACTTGCAACTCTGAAATCCTGTCCCTCATTTGACCTTAGATCCTTCACTTCAACATCTCGGGTAAGATTACCTTTTATATACTGCTTTTCTTGATCATTATCATCTTTCATACTTGTATTTTCCTGTGTTTGGTATTGCTCGTTTTCACTTGTTTCTTCTTTGCTTTTTTCCTGAATGCCTGCATCTTTTCCTATCTCTTCCTGCTTTATATCTCTCGCTGTTTTTAGGTCTTCATCAATAAAGTCCATAAATCTTTCATCAATCAATCCCATATAAGAGTCATTCATATAGTTGTCATAGGCATTATCCAGTATGTCTTCATTGTTTATATCTGTTTCCAGTGATATTATTCCCTTAATAAAATCACTATGATTGTATTCCGCCAAGAATGATAGCGTTTCTTTCATACTTTCAAAGCTGTTGTTTTGCATGTTTGAAATACTTTTTAAATCGTTTGCATATCTTCCGTTTATCCACTCAAACTTGCCGTTTTCTTTATTCTCTTTAATTCCTGATACTATTAAAAATTGTTCACCTGTAAATAATACCGCCTGATTTTTCTTTACATCTAATACCGTTGTATGTTCTCCCAGTGCTGTTTTAATAATATCTCCTTTTTTTAAGTTCATAAATTCCTCCATTTCTGTCTTTACACTTTATTTTTCTATTAAATTTGAGAAAAGAGTACCCATAAAAGATACTCTCTTCTCATATTTCCATATGATATTTTTTATCTGAATCCTACCTTGTATCCTCAAAGTATTCCAACTGATTTTCCCTTGCACCTGTTTGACTTACTTGCTCCTTATACCTGTTTAATTTATCTACTACAGAGTTTCTATCTCTTTTATTAAAATCTCCGATACTTTGTACCTTACTGTCTCTAAAGTCGGCATCGTACCTGTCTGCTACACCGTCCAAGTCAGTATCTTTTTCTAACGGATCATAGAAATTTCCCTCATCATCAATTTCAAGCCCCATCACCTCTTTTAACCTTTCTTCATCCACATAGATAAGCTCATTAAAATCCCAAAAACCTATGTTTGCTTTTATCTGCACAAGCTCTCTTCTATCGCTTGCATCAAGAGGATCATAGGTGTACTGAAAGCTGTTAACTAAAGTATTATCAACATAAGTGTTTAATTTATAATTGATTAAATCAAGGCTTGTCTGTATTTCATGCTTTTCATCCGGAGTAGTCGTATAAGCAAGCCCTATATCGCTTAAATCAGTAAACAAAGTATCAAAATCCTCTACGCTATGATTTTCCTCATACTCTTTATTTAAGAAATGAATCAATTCTTCTTTTACCTCTTCAAGTAATGGATTTTTTTCCTCTATTACTGCTTCTTTTTGCCCCATGTCAAGTAGATTATTTACCTCAGCAAGTCTTAGTGTCTTTTCTTTTAAAAGCTGCGCCTGAGGAAATTTCTTCTGAATTTCAAGTTTTGCGGTTTCTAGTTGACTTTCGGTATCACTAAGCTTACCTAAATTTTGCTCCAGTCTCTCAGCCATTTTATCAAGGACATTATCCATTCTCGTTATATTTCCGATACCGTCCGTTCCAAATTCACCATAATGATTCTCTTCGCCTTTTAGATTAAATTTATACTGATTGGAAAAGCTGTCATAGTATGCAAATAAATCAAAGTTTCTGTACTCTCCGATTTTTACTTCTTCCGACTTAAAATCATCCGTCTTTTTTATGCTTTTTATCTTGCTGACTAAAAATTCTCCGGCTTGTCTTTTATCCGTATATTTTTTGCCGTCAAGAATAAGAGAGGTAAAACTTGACTGAATATATACTGCCTTATCTGTATTTTCTTCTCTATATGGCTCTACTGCTTTTATATCTTTTTTCAGGTTTTCTATTTTATTTTTTAAATTTTCTATTTCTTTAGGGTAAACCTTTACCACCTTATCCTCAAGTTTATACAGGTTTGACTTGAAGTTTGACTCAATCATTTTTAGCTTGGACACCTCCACATCAAGATCCATTTTCTCACGAATTAAAGGATTACCTGTAGCAAGTGCCTTTATTTCAGCATAATTTAATGTAGCCTCATCCACATCTTCTGCAACTCTTACCGGTGTTTTACTTGTCATTATCTGTGAAATATACTTTTGTTTATTTTCAAGTGTTTGGAAAAGATAAGCATCAAAGGTGTTTTCAGTTACATATCTGAAGATATAAACATCTTTATTTTCATTTCCCTGTCTTACGATTCTTCCGGCTCTTTGAGAAAGATCCGCAGGTCTCCATGGGACATCAAGATCATGAATAGCAATGAGTTTATCTTGTGCATTGGTTCCTGCTCCCATTTTTTGCGTAGATCCTAAAAGCACACGAATTTCTCCTTTCCTTACCTTATCAAAGATAGCATCCTTTTCCCTGTTATTATTTGCATTATGGATAAATTCAATTTCCCCTTCAGGGATACCCATTACTATAAGCTTGTTTTTGATATCATCATAAATATTAAACTCGCTTGAGGGTGTAGACATATCACAAAAGACAAGCTGAGCCGACCTTTTATCTGCATATTTATCCCATATGCTGAAGATATTTTTTACACAAGTATTTAACTTGCTGTTCTCATCATCGGGAAGTAAGGGATTTATAAGCCTCTGATCAAGTGCCATCTTCTTTCCGTCATTAGTAATAAGCAGCATATTATCGACAGAGGAATCCACCTGTTTTGCTCGAACCTTATCCGCTCTTTCAGAAAAAGACTCCAATATTTCCTTTTGCTCCTCGGTAGGTTTTGTCTTTATGGTTTCAAAATGTGCATTTGGAACGGGAAGATTTAATACATCCGCCGTTTTTATATCCATGAACTGCTTAACCATGTTCATCAGTTCCGGGAGATTATAAAACTTTGAAAATCTTGTCTTACTTCCATATCCGTTTCCTTCGGGATTAAGTTCTATTGCCGTAACTGTTTCTCCAAAGGTTGATGCCCAAGAGTCAAAGTGCTGAAGGTGCATTTTTTTAAGTTCGTCATACTGAAGATACCTTTGCATGGTGTAAAGTTCAGCCATACTGTTGCTAACCGGAGTTCCTGTTGCAAAAACAACTCCCTTACCGCCTGTTATCTCATCCATATATCTGCATTTCATAAGCATATCGGACGACTTTTGTGAATCTGTTGCACTGATTCCTGAAACATTTCTCATTTTTGAAAACAGGTACAGATTTTTATATGAATGGGCTTCATCCACAAAAAGCTTATCAATTCCCAGTTCCTCAAAAGTTACCACATCATCTTTTTTATAATCATCATTAAGTTTCTTTAACTTTGCCTCCAGACTTTTCTTTGTCTTTTCAAGCTGCTTTACACTAAATCTTTGATCCCTGTCTCTTTTATATTCTCCGATAAATTCCACAATCTCATCGATCTGACTTTTAAGTTCATACTCCTGTCTTTCCTTTGAAATCGGAATTTTCTCAAATTGACTATGACCTATAATAACCGCATCATAGTCTCCTGTTGCAATCCTACTGCAAAATCTTTTCCTTTTATCCGGTGTAAAGTCCTTTTCTGTAGCACAAAGTATATTGGCTGCCGGATAAAGCTCGTTAAACTCACGCCCGAACTGTTCCACGATATGATTTGGAACTACAAACATGGCTTTAGAACTCATCCCAAGCCTTTTAGACTCCATCGCAATTCCTATCATCTCAAAGGTCTTTCCCGCCCCTACTTCATGTGCAAGCAGGGTATTCCCTCCAAAAAGTCCCCTTGCTATTGCATCTTTTTGATGTGGTCTAAGCTTAATTTCAGGATTTATCCCATCAAAAGGCAAATGGCTTCCGTCATACTCCCTTAATCGAATGGAATTAAATCTTTCATTATATTTTTTCACCAGTCTGTTTCTTCTGTCCACATCCTCAAAGATCCAGTTTTTAAATTCTTCTTTTATAATTTCCTGTTTACTCCTTGCAAGCATGGTCTCTTTTTGATTTAGAACTGATGTTTTTCTTCCATCCGAATCAATTATCTGGTCATATACTTTGGTATCTCTAAGATTTAGACTATCCTCTATAAGCTTATATGCACTAACTCTGCTTGTTCCATAGGTGAAATTAGCCAGATCGTTATTTTTATCTGTGCTTTTTCCCTCTATCCTATACTCTCCTGTAAAATCCGTATATTTAATATCTATATTCCATCTGTTTGATGCGGAGGTCTTTAACAGATTAAACATAAAGCTCTTATAGTCTTTTTCAGGTATCCATGTAGAACCCATCTTGACGGTTATATCACTTGCTTCAAGAGTTTTCGGCATTACTTCTTCCAGTATTTTTTTCTGATAATTAAGGGCGGATAATTCCTGTTTTAATACCGAAATTTTCTCTGTTATTTCCGATTTATTAGGTGTTTTATCCGGATTGTTTACTTCTTTTTCAAATCCCGATTGTAATACCTGAGGCTTATCTAACTCCTCTTTATTTTTATTAACTTCATAATCTATATTTTTTATATATGCGTCTACTACTTCAATTTTTTCTCTGATATTACCTGATAAGTATTCATCTGCACTGACATAATCTCTTGAAAAATCTCCCAAATCTTTGGCTGATGAAAAAGGCGTAATATCACTTGGCTCAAAACTGTCAAGATTTAGGAATATCTCTCCTTTTAGTCCTTCTATCAGCTCTTTTCTTATCTTTCCTGTAAGCTCCTCCATATACTCAAAGTTTACATTCCCTTTTTGAGATATGGAAAGGATTAATGCTTCGCTTAAGCTATCCGTATGTTCAATTACCATAGCTTTTTTAATAGTTCTTTTTGTAAAAATGTCAGACTTACCGATAAAGTTACCCTCTTTATTAAGGTTTTCCAAGGTGGACACTAAAGAGTAGTTGGCATCCTCCTGGAGTAGTCTTTTATTTGCCCTTGAATTAATTAGTCCATACTTACCTGAAAAATCATCATAAAGCTTATTTAATCTGCTTTGTAAGGCTTTTATTTCTCCTTCCGGATAATCTTCCTTTTGATAGGTAATTACTCCTCTTAATACTTTTTCTATTTCAAGATATGCCCCTATCTTCTCCTCATCAGCCTTATTTAGAAGTACCCTTTGCATAATTGAGTTTTCTCTAAAGTACACCTTATCTTCAATCACTGCATAGGAATAATTTTTAACATTGTCATCAGCCGGAAGTGTTTCCGTTTCAAGTTCTTCGTTTAACTTCGCCTTTTCATAAGTTCCTTTGATATTTTTAATTACATCCTCAAGCTGTTCTTTTATCGGTTTACTTTCATCTGAAATGCAGGCAAGAGCGGTACCGAACCTGCCCGGTACTTCCTGCATACTACCAAGTACCATCTGTGGATTATCTACAAAGTATTTGTTATAGCTTAGTCCCTTCCTGTCCTTATCAAGCTTAACCCAGTCCTCATCTATCTTTAACAGCCTGTCCCTTTTCTTTAAAAAAATAATATCACTTGTAACCTCTGTACCGGCTTCACCTTTAAATATATTATTCGGCAGTCTTATTGCTCCCAGAAACTCTGCACGCTCACTTATATATCTTCTTATATCCTCATTTCTTTTATCCATTGTGCCTGATGAAGTTATAAAAGCAATTATTCCTTTGCTACGCACCTTATCCAGTGTTTTAGCAAAAAAATAATCGTGAATAAGAAAGTTGTTTTTTTCATACTCACGATCGGATACCCTATACTCTCCAAAGGGTACATTTCCTACAGCTATGTCAAAAAGATTATTTGAAAAAGCAGTTTCTTCAAAACCTTTTACCTGAATGTTTGAATTGGGATAAAGCTTTTTAGCAATCTGTCCGCTGATACTGTCAAGTTCTATACCGTAAAACTTTGAGTTTTGCATTGACTCCGGCAGATTTCCTATAAACCTTCCCGTTCCCATACTTGGCTCTAAGATATTTCCACTCTCAAATCCCATATCCGATAAAGTATGATAAATAGCATCTATTACTACCTTAGGTGTATAAAAGGCGGTAAGCGTACTCTCTTTGGCAGCCTCATACTCCGACGATGATAAGTTTTCCTTTAAAAATTCCCTTGCTTCCTGCCACTGACCTCCCCGCTCTTCATCAAATACATCTGAAAGACCTCCCCAACCTACATAGCGGCTTAAAATATCCTGCTCTTCTTTTCCGGCATATCTGTTTTCTTCATCAAGCTGCTTTAGTACCCTTATTGCTTCAATGTTGTTTTTTAATCGCTCTGACGGTGGCAGTACTTCATCTTCTCTTGTTATCCTATAATTGACGGGTAGTGTGTTTTTCACATATTCTCCGCTTGTATAGTTTTCTTCTTGCCTTGGTACTTCACTTAAAGCCTCTTTATTTAAGGCATGTATATCTTCTTTGCTTAAATTCTCCTTTAGTGATTTTTCTTCTGTGGAAAGTATCTCAAAGTCAAGTTCGTTTTCATTTCTAAATGTCAGGATCTCACTTCCTGTAACAAAGCCGCTAAGATACTCTTCATTATCATCCAATTTTATTGTTTTATAGTTTCCATAATCACTTATTTCTGAAATCAGGTATTCCTTTCCTTGATATCTTACCTGCATACCCTCTTTAAAAATCGGCTCATTTACATTTTCTTGTTCATTTGCCTTTTTAATCTGTTCATTTATATAACCTGTAAGAAGTACATTTCTATGGTTATCATCAAGCAAGTAAGAGAGGTTTTGAAGCATTTCATGATAACTTTCATACTCGATTGCACGATTAGAATTAAGCATATATCCATTGTATCTCAGGTTTTGCTTTAGCTGTCTGTTTTTAATATCTAAAATAAGTTCAGCTTCATACCCGGTTTTCCCGTCTATGCTGTTTGTTATATGCTCCGGTGCTTTTAAGTTTCCTTCATCTACAGTCTTTTTAAGCAAAATAAATTCTTCATTTTGATAGTTATACTGATACCCTCCGGCTTCTTTTTCCTCTTTAAAAGTTAGAGCAGATATAATCTCATTCTTATCCCTAAGCTCTAATGTCTTTTCATTTTCTTCTTCAGCTAAATTAACTTGTATTTCACTTTCTTTGTTACTATGGGCAGTATTTTGATATACTTCACTTATTATCTCCTGACTTGGTGTTATGTTTTCATAAAGATAGGCAAACTCTCTTTTGTTTGCTTCATTACCGTCCCCTACATCCACTCTGTAATGTTCTTTTACTTCGCTGTCTACGATATGGTCAAAATAAAACTTTGAATACCCTAACCACTCATCTGTCATTTGCCCATACTTATCTTTGCCTACAGTTTCATTATGTATACTTATTTTTTCATCCAACTCCTTTATTTCATTAAGAAGCTCCTTTGTAACAATCATACCTGTATAGTCTTTTTCTGTTAGACCTGATTTTTCATGAAATTCCACCACCCAGTAATCCTTTTGATTTTCATCTGTATACAATATATTTTGATTTAAGATATTTTTCGGGCTAAAGCTCTTTTCTCTTTCTATTTGTAACTCATAGATTTTTTCAGCTTCTTCATAAGATATTTCTCTTTCATCCTGAATTAAAAGTATTTCTTCTTCCCTTTGTATATCTGGATCAATGGCGGTAGCATTTTCTTTATCCGTTATACCCTGTTCTTCTTCCTGCTTTAAATATTCTGCCTTTATATTTCCTTCTTTTAATTTTTGCTGTTTTTGTATATCGGACACAACATCCTTATTTTCGTATCTACCATTCTTTATTAAGTTTTTAACCCTTACTGCAACCTGATTCCAGTTAAGCATAAGCTCCGGAGAGTTTCCCTTTTTAAGACCTATTCCCTTAGCATCATGCCATTCACTGCTTTCCATATTTCCTGATAAAGCATGAGTTCTTCCACCTGTGCCGTACTCATTTTTTAAAAACTCTGCCTGCTCTGAAAGTGTATGATTTTCTCTAAAAAAGTCGGCAATCCGTTTTTCACCTCCTGAAATACCACTTCCTCTTCTTAAATTTTCATCTATCTCATCTTCTGTGATAAATTCTTTTATCTTCGCTAATTCTATAAGACCGGAACCAAATTCCTTCCTTACTATCTCCAAATCATTTAATCTTTGTAAAATCTCATCCTGCTTATGAAAATGAAATCTTAATATACCCTTATTTTCCTTATAGTCCTGTAAAAATATGCTGTATTCTTCTCTAAGTTTATTCCTAAATTCAGGACTTCTAAGCTTTTCTGTAAGTTCTTCGGTTTCATCAGGAAATCCTTGTTTTTCTGTTAGATCAAGAACCTGTAGGTAGTTTTCTTTTACATCATCTGCAAAATCTCTTTTTAAGTACCACAGCTTTTCGGCAAGTTCCTTTCTTTCATAGGAAAAAGCTTCAACCATCTCAACATTGGTTGCATATTCACTGCTTTCAATAAGCTCTCCTATACGCTTTGAAGCATCAGACCATGATAAAATCTGCATAGGATTTTCTTTTGATGAAATATCATTGGATAGGTAGATTCCTTCTTTATCATACCATGCACAAACCTTGTTTCCGCCTACCTCATAACCGTTTCCGCCTTTAAAAGTATCTTTAAGAAATTCTTCTATACTTTTTCCTTTAGAATACTCAGCCAAAACCTTTAGCCTTAGGTTTTCTTCATTTCCTCCATAAATTAAAACAGTATCTATTTCTTTTTGCTGTAGTGGCAAGTTAAATCTTACCTGACCGCTTTCATTCTGGGCAAAAGAAAAAGAAGTCTTATTGACTTCCCTTTCACTATCTCTTCTGTTTGATTGTATTTTTCTATCTATGCCCAGACTATCTGTTCCAATACTATCCTTGTCAGTGTCATATCGAGATTTTTCTTCAGTCCCGTATATTTCAGAAAATCCTCCGACTTCAGTTCGTTTGTCAGCCCCCAAACCTCCTTCATTTTCGGTTCTTCCTTCTCCAAAAATTCCTGTACCTGCTCCTCTATATTTAGAAGATGCTCCATCAACGTCCCTCTGTAATACATGCTCTGATACTGATTCTCCCTGTTTTCTTTCAGGAATTTGAGCCTCTCTCTGCCAAATCTGTTCAGCCTGCTCTGATCTACTATCTTTGGCATCTTGATATTCGGTATCAAAACTTCCTCTCCGTCTTCCATCTTCTCCAAACTGTAGGTTCCCCCCTGTTTCTCGAATAGGTTCTCCTTGATTACCGGGATGTAGGTTTCTTCCTCCAAAAGATATTCCCTGTCCGCCAGTATTACTGTTTCTCTCATCAGTCAAGCCTCCTTTATTTTCTTCATTATTTATTGTATCGGTATTTTTAACGGTTTCGTTTACAGTATTATTATAACGCTTCTTGTCGGTCTTTGTCTGCTCCTTTATCTCTATTTCTTTAAGTTTTTCTCTATCACCTATCCTCCCTATTTCTCTTCCGATAGCCATAAGTATTTCCTTTGAAAGTAAGGAGATTTCTCCAAGGAGGCTGTCAATATCCTGTCCATGCTTAATCCCTGATACTGTTTTCAGTTTGCCCTCATCAACAGGAATACCTATATACATTCTTTGTGCTAGTGAAACCTTTATGGATTCTGTGATAAATTGTATCAGTTCTACTTTGGTATAACTTTTAAGTGTATCATCCGTCAGCATATCAAAGATGGCATATATCCTTTTCCTAACATATAAATCTATAAGAGCGTTTATCTTTTCTTCCTGTGAAAAAAGCAGCCTGCTGTTTCTTTCTTTAAAGTTGTCAATAAGTAAATCTACAGCCAAAGTATGCTTCTCAGGTTCATATTTCCACAGTTTTACTTCATTGATCTTATTTCCTATACTGACTGTTTGGCTGACATCAAATACATACTTTACCTTTGGTAGTCTCATGCTTAAATCAAGAATCGGTATTCCCTTTTCTCCTCTTTTTACACTTCTTCCAAGTTTTTTCCAAAAATCATACTCCGCACAGGCAGTTGCTCTCTTGTAGGTACTGTAAATACTTAACTGGTGCATATATGAGTATTTATAGTTGTTTCCCATTGTCTTTAGAAAATCTTTGTAGGCACTTACATCCCTTCTTATTTCCTCTAACGAGTGAGATAAAATATCACCGATTTTTTCAGTTGAATATCTTGGCATCTTTCCCTCCTTCTTATTATTTTCAGTCTCTTCTTGCTTTATATCTTTTGCAATATCAGCCTTTTCTTTATTCCAATCATAAAACTTGCTTATTCCGTTCATTGCCCTGTCTGCAATATAGTGTATATAGTCTGTACTACCTCGCCTTTTATACCACTTGTTTCTTTTAAGTCCGCCTCTTTCCATAAGGCTGATTGACGCTTCCACATCTGCGGTGTAATAAAGCAACCTTCCAAGCATAAAAAAATCAGTCTCAGATTGGCTGTTAAAATAGTTTTGATAATTCCCGTTATATATTTGTCTTAGATCTTCTCCGCTATAGTTAAAGTATCCCCTATTAAAAAGTATGTTAAGAATATCATTTTGCAAGAACCTGTTTTTATAAGCCAAACTACTTGGATTTAGATTAATCCTACCCACTTTGCCTTCTACGGAGTCTATACTTGGCATATATATTTGATAAAGCGGTAATAATTCCTGATTGATATTTACTATTTTACTTCTGTCTTTATCCTTTAATATATTGCCGGTTATCGTAAAAAATCTGTCCCTGTCATAAATTTCAAGGTTTTTATATCGCTTCCTTTCTCCCGGTACTTTACCCTTTCCTATAAAATGTAATCCTGTTTTTGACGGAGAGATTTCCGCATAGGTGGAAATCCCTCTTAAAAAGTTAGCTGTCATGGAAGCAGCATTAAAGTCCATACTGTATTCCATTATTTCATCACTTACCTTATCTATATCAATTCCGATATACCCGTCCCCTAAGAAAAATCCCAAGCCGGTTCCTTGATTTTTACATAAAGCATCCATGCAATCCTTGTAACTATGCCAAGTTTTTTTATCATTTGACTTGGCAGGTTTTCCACTTGGCATAATAGGCATTTTTGTGTTTTTTCCATCTCTTACAATGATTTTATAAAGACACCATCTTTTCTCTCGCCTTAATTCATCCGGAATATTTTTATATTTGATAAGGTCGGCTTCTTTCATTATATTTCCATTTCCTTATCCTTTTTTACTGTTTTTTCTCCTTTCCCATTTTCTTCAAGTCTAATCTTTTGCTGATTTTCTTTAAGTGTTTTTAATACTGAAGGTTTTCTTTCCATACTTTTGGGCTTTTTCTCATTGCTTTTTTGAATGTTTGTACCTTGCCTTTCGACTCCATTTCTCACAACTGTTTTTTCACTTGACTTAATGTCTTTATTTTCATTATCCGATTGACTAATCTCTTCCTTATTTCCCTTATTTAATTTTTCCTCATCCTTTTGTATCTCTTTAGATAAGGTATCCAGTTTTTCAAGGCAGTTATTAAGCTTCTTTTGCTGCTCCTTTATGAAACTTTGCATTGAGTTTACAAGTCCCTTTACAATTCCTATTTTCATCTCAACAAACTTTTCCTGTGCTTTGGTAAGGCTGTAGGTAAGCTGATGTTTCATGTTGTCATAAAGATGTTTAATACTTCCTACCGCTTTTTCCTGAATCTTAATAAGGGAGTTTCCTACCGTCTTAATATCCTTAACTATAAGTGAGCTAAGGCTTATATTATCCATTTCATTAAGTCTTTTGATCTCCGCCTTAAGACCTGTTATTTCATCTTTAAGTGCCTTTAACTCTTCAATATTTACATCAAAGTCATTATTTTTTAGCTCTTCTTTAAGCTCCCCGGCAATTTTAAGCTGTGTATCGGTATTTTCTTCTAAAAAGTCGGCTATTTTTGTATATTCTGCTTTGATCTCATTTATAACTTCCTTTGTCTGTTCTTCCTGTCTTTGAATGTTTTTATTATCGTTCATTTCGTCCTCCTTAAATTCTGTTCTTTATTGTTTTTATACTATTTTTTATAAGATCCATTTTAGTTGTGTAATTCCTGTATAACCTACTTCCCATATAAACCATGCAAACGCAATAGCATTGCTTTTATACTTTTCAAACTCGGCATTTTTAGCACAGTTAAGTCTTTTGGAAAATACATATACCTTTTTTATAGGATATTTTTTAAATAACTCATACCTTTTTTGTCCCTCCAAAAATGCTAAGCGAAAAAGCATTGCTATTTTTACTTTCGGTACAGATATTTCAAGGGCGTGTTTTAGAAATTTATCCGCACAAAAATAAGGCGGATTGGTTACAATGTCTAAGGTATTTTCCTTAACTGTAAAAAAATCCACCTCTCTTTCGCTTCCATACCCTCTGTAACAAATATCCTCCGCTTTTACCCTGTATCCATACTCTTCCAGCACTTTTCCGATATGCCCCTGACCGCAGGCAGGCTCATATATTGTTTCTCTGAAATTTTCTCTTATTAAAAGCTCCTTTGTTGCTCTTTTATCTGTGGCATAAAAATCCAAGACCTCTCTGTCTTTATCAAGTTTCATCAATGTATCAAACATATATTATCTTCCCTGATACTTGGCAATAGTTTCTTTTATCTTGGTTTCAATACCAGATAAAAATGCTTCATTTGACGATTTTCCCAGTGCTATCTCAGACAGTTTAATTTCCCACTTTGCTGTTGTTTTAGCCGATTTAAAGTTATCCTCCACGATTTCTATAAGAGCTTTTCCTTTTTTCGTTGCAATAAGATTTTTCTTATCTCTTTCTATAAAATCTTTGGAAATCAGATTTTCTATAATGCCTGCTCTTGTTGCCGGCGTTCCAAGTCCCCTTCGCTCAACCTCAGCTCCTTTTTCCAGGGCATCATTACCTGCCGTTTCCATAGCTTTAAGTAAAGTATCCTCTGTAAAATGCTTTGGTGGTGTCGTATATTTTTCTTTTATCTCTTTATCCTTGATTTCAAGTACATCTCCCACATTTAAATCAGGTAATAAAATATCTTCATTTTTCTTTGAGCTGTACTGCTTAAGATATTTTGTAAAACCTTCACCTGTAATGACCTTACCGCTTGCTTTAAATTCAAATACATCACCCTGACTTTCATATACCGCAACAATCTTTGTTATGTTTTCAATTAAGGGATAGCCTGCACTTGCATGAAGTTTATTTAAGATAAGGTTATATATTTTTCTTTCGCTTTCAGGAATTGTGGACATATCTTCATTTAAAGAACTTACTGTAGGTATAATTGCATGGTGATCTGTTACCTTAGTTGAGTTAAAAATAACTTTAATTCTCTCTGTATCAAAGTCATTTTTGCCAAGTATGTTGTTTACTGTATTTATAATCATATCTTCAGATAGATAACGGCTGTCCGTCCTCGGATATGTAATCATCTTCTTTTCATAAAGACTTTGTGCATAGTCAAGTGTCTGTTTTGCTGAAAATCCGAAGTACTTGTTACATTCTCTTTGAAGTGTTGTTAAATCAAACGGCAAGTCAGGCTTTGTAAGCTTTTCCTTTTTCTCCACATTTTTTACTATAATTTTATTTCCTACCACATTTACTAAATCTTCTACGATTTCAAGGCTATCGATTCTGTCTGTTGAAAGAGTAAAGCCGGTAAAATAAAGCTCGCCTATATAATATTTTTCTTTCTTAAAAGCCGTTATTTCATCATCTCTTTTTACAATCATAAAAAATGTCGGTGTCTGTACTCTTCCGACAGAATAATTTTGATTATAAATAAGGGAGTACAGCCTGCTCATGTTCATACCGACAAGCCAATCCGCCTTACTTCTGGCAAGAGCTGATTGGTATAGATTTTCATACTCTTTTCCCTCTTTTAGCTGCCTAAAGCCTTCTTTAATTGCCACATCCTCCATTGATGAGATCCAAAGTCTTTTGATATTCTTTTTACAACCTGACTGCTCATACACAAGCCTAAAGATTAACTCTCCCTCACGCCCCGCATCACAGGCGTTAATAACCGTTTCAATCTCTTTAGAGTTCATCAGCTTTTTAAGAGTGTTAAACTGACCCCTAGTTGCCTTTACAACCTCATACTTATACTTGCCAGGAATAATCGGTAAATCCTCCAATCTCCACTTGGCATACTTTTCATCATAAGCCAAAGGACTTGCCATCTGTATCAAATGTCCCACACACCAACTTACAATATATCCACCTCCCTCATAGTATCCGTTTTGTCTGCCTGTTGCACCGATAACCTTGGCAATGCTCATTGCAACACTCGGCTTTTCACATATCACTAAATTCATTTATAAATCCTCCTTTTTTTGCATAAAAAAAGGCAACCAGAGTTTTTCCTTCTAATTACCTTTTGATTTTTACTATTTACTTTTTTAATATTATTGCCTATTTACGGGCTATTTGATTGAATTTCTATCTTAAGATTTTTCTTGCAAAGTTTTTGGGGCTATTTCATATAAGCTTCATAAACTGGAATTTGTTAAATTCTTCTCATTATTTATACATCAAAAAAGTTAAATCCAAAATAATCATTGAAATTGAGAGCTGTATCATACGAAATGAACTTATATAAGTTTTTAATTTCACCAGTTGAGCATAATTTATTATATAACTTTGGATGTAAAATAGTGTTTGATGTAGATTTCAGAACAATATTTTGAATAAACAATCCACTATTTTTTGAGCATTCAACCAATCGACTAAAAACATTACTGTCTTCCTCATGTGCTATAATATAAAATATATTTGGTTTATTCTGAAATTCAGGTAGTATTCCAAAAGAAATCGGATATTTTGATTCACCTAGTTCTTTACAAGCCATACTTGCAAATAACAATTCCTTATTTATTTGATAAGTAAAAATTTTAAATTCTTTACTGAATTCAGGTTTTACAGTTCCATCCTCTACAATAAATTTCTCAAATAAATTTTTCAAATTTACGTGTTTTCCAAAATCAAATTCCCTAGATAATTCTTTTGAATTTTCATCCAATCCACTTTTAATCAGCGGTTTAATATCATTTATCACAGGATTATTATACGGCTTATCAAAATTATCATTAGTATCTGCTAATATTGCTTTTTCTTCCCATAAAAGATGGCATAAATTACGATAAGCATATAGAAATGAATATTCCTCCAAAGATGCTTTTTCTACATAATCTTTAACTTCGATTAATCTGAACAATGGTGTATCGTGATTCTCTTTACAAAAACCTTTGAACACACTAGCTTTATTTATATGCTCTTCCCCAAAGAAGCTTTCTTTACCATTTCTGATTTGTTGAGATAATCCTTTAATACTCCAACAATAAACCATACCATCTTTATCAGACAATTTTTCTTCTAACATTGATTTTTGATAACAATGAGAATCGATAGGCTTATTACAACATTCTTTGTACATGCATCTACTATTTTGAGTGTTTTTTAATAGTCTCTTAGCTTCCGCATTCAAAGCTACCTTTAATTTAGTTTTATTGTCATACATATCCTTTTCCTCCTAATATTATTTTTTTAACATTTGTAATATCATAGCATATTTAAGTAAAATTTCATAAGTCTAATTCGTTCCTATTTACCTTTGATAGTCGCTCTTCTTGTACATTCCACTACTCAACGCAAGTCTTAACTTTTTCAGCTTGTTCTACTTCTTCTCGTATCTTTAATATTAGATTGTAAATACTATTCTTTCCTTTCTTCATATTGCCAACTTCCAATTTGCTGAATACTTGTATCAAATACAAGCCACCTATTAACCCCACCCACTTTATACTTCTTTATCCGTATATAACATACTATATATGAATAAAAAAGACACCATATTATTTATACTTTTCTACTCATCATCATCTTCCTCATAAGCATCTATTGCCATATCATCCACTTCCTCCTGCTCCTCTTCCTCCGGTGCTTCTTCCAGAACCTCTACATTGTCCTCGCTCTCATAATCATCCTCAAGCTCGTTGTAATCCTCATCATCATCCTCACTTGCTTCCTGCTTTTTCTTGTAAATCTTAAAATAATATCCTGCTCCGACAACTGCCATGATAAGCAATCCTAAAAATATATAAATACCTGCTCCTTTACTTTCTTCCTTCTTTTTAGGCTCCTCTTTTACCGGTTCTTCTTTTGTTGCTTCTGTTGGTGGCGGTACCTCTTCTATCTTTTTTACTTCCTCTTTAGGTTTTTCTTTTGCTTCAACCATATTTAATAAATCATCTTCGCTAACTTCTGTAAGCAGCATGACATTTTGCCCTTCTTCATCATAGTTAATGATTAGATGAAAGGTCTTTCCGGACTTTGTTTTAAATGTAATGAACTGTCTGGCATCGGCAAAATATTTGCCACTTTCATCCCCCGTACTTTCTCCATGATGAATATGATAGTCCTGATTGGCATTATTTACATTTTCTATAAGTTCCGCCTTAGCACTGCCTTCTGCTGTGGGAATACCTTTATTTATACTATCACTTTGGCTGCCTACCTGATTATCACTTGGAGGCTCTTTTGCCTCCAGTTTATTCGGAAAGCGTACTTCTCTTTCCCCGTTATCTTTTTCTAAGGCTGTTTCTCGAGTCTCCTCACTTTCTATTTCACTTTCATTGACCTGTGCAAAAACATATGTAGGGTAAACATTTCCTATAATAAACATCACAAGTAAGCAAATAACTCCTACCAGTCTTTCTACCCTGTTCTTTTTAGATTTCATTTTCTTCATTTGTATCCTCCATGATTTTTTCTCTGTTTTCCTCTACTTCTTTAGAATTTTCCGGCTCTTTCATTTTCTTTTCACTTCGCCTTTCCTTTTTGTAATTTCTCATCATTTCTAAGAACTCATCAAGTGAAATATCAATGCTTCTGTATTCTTTTAGAACCTCAACCTGCTCCATTTCATCCTGCTCTTCTTTAAGTATTTCCTGCCTCAGCCTAAGTTCTTCTATTTTTTCTTCTATTGCCTTTTGATTTTCTATATTCTTTTGATATTTTTTATTCAACTTCTTCCTCCTGTTATTTAACTCTACCGAAACCATAGAAATGTTCTATCCAGTAAGGTGTATTGATACTTACAAAGCGAATAGGATTGCCTGCATGTATCATCATTCCGTCTCCTGCATAGATACCTACATGGGATATCGGACTCTTGCTGTTATAAGTGTTTTTAAAGAAGATAATATCTCCCGCTTTTGCTTCACTTGGAGATATAGGATTACAATAAGTTTTATAAATCCCCCAAGCGGTGGTTCTTGGCATATTTTTAACTCCTGAATGCGTAAAACTCCAGCATACAAAGGACGAACAATCAAAGTTATTCGGTCCGTTTGCTCCAAATACATATTTTTTACCTATATGTTTCTCCGCTTCGTTAAACAGTGCCTTAACCGTTACATCATCAAAGGCAATTCCCGGATTTGAAAAGTCGGGATTGTTTATAATCTCTGATAAGTTCCCGTTACCACTTCCAAAAACAAGCTCCATATTGCCTTTACTTGAAAGCAGTGCTTCATAGTGGGCTAAATTGTTGGGATAAGAATTAAATACTTCTCTTATGATATCGTCCATTTCTCTTTTTTCTAAGTTTACAATGAGTTTTTTATATTCATAAGCTTCTTCATGGCTTTCTGTCTGCTCATTCCCTGCTTCATCAATATAGCTTGATGTAACGGTTTTATATCTGATTTCAATTTCTTCATTATAGGTCAATGTATACATTTGATTAAACAGCTGTTGTATTTCCCCGGCTATTTCAGATATTTCTTTTACCACACCATAGCGGGAAGTGATGTATGAGAGCAACTCATGGACATTATGACTGATTTTTTCTTTTCCGTTTATGATATATTCATCATATCCCGGATGTGTCTCTTCTACGCTTTCCATTTCCTCTTGCAGTCCTTGCTCCAAGGAAGAAAATTCCTGATTGATATTCCTTAAGGTATCTTCTGAGGAAAGATAGGTTGTAGAAACGGTATCACTGATTGTTCCCGTTCCTATATTCATTACCATGCTTCCTGCCTGAAATAACATAAAAAATGTTCCTACCACCAAAAGTATTAGGAACATTATCTTTTTACTTCTTTCTTTTATAAATTCTGCAAACCTTTTACTTCCCTTTGCTAAGGATTTTTTAAGCCCGTTCTTTATCCTTTCTTTGTATTTCTTTTGAAGTTGCTTTTTATACTGCCTCCTTTTAAAAAACTGTCTTAACCTTGAAGTGTTTTGATACTCACTACTTTTCTTAAATTCTTCCATATTTTTCTTGAAAAACATCTTTTTTTCTTGTTTTTCAATATCTTTTTCAAGCCTTACTACCCTTTTTTGTCTTTTTGACGCCCTACCTTTTCCATGATTGTGGGCTTTTCTTGCAAGATTTTCTATGCCGTCTGTCGTCTTATGAGCGGCACTGACACCGGCATTGTCCTCTTGTCCACTTTCAAGATACCTGTTTACCGCTCCTACCGCAACTACTGCACTCTTAGAAGATATGCCGTCTTTACCTTTATTTTTAAGTTTCTTTTCAAAGCTTTGCTTTTTATGCTGAAGCTTTAAAATCTTCTTTTCCTGTTTTCTAAATTTATCGTTGGCTTTTTTTGAATATTCTTTAGGCTTAGGCTTTGAATTATCCGCTATTTCTCCTTTATTATCGTTTTTTTCTTTTACACCATCATTTGTGTTTAGAGGTTTTTTCTTATTCTTAGTTCTTGTAAATTCTTCATCTTCAAAGTTACTTTTAAAATATTTCTTTGGACGATCTTTTAAGCTTAAATCTTCTTTGTCATGGTTTTCTTGCAAAATTTTCTTATATCTTTTCCTATTTGCTTTTACTTTATTTTTAGGCTTATCAGAATATGCGTTTACAGTTTTTTCTTTGTACCTTTGTTCCTTGGCTGATACCTTTTGTAAAGCTTTATTATTCCTAAAGCCCATATCATACTGATTTGAAGTTATGTTTTTATCCGTATCTTTAGATAGATCTTCATGGGTTGCTTTTTCTTTGTTATAAAGTCTGCCTATCTGCTTTTGCCTGACCTTTTTATCCTTTTTTGGCTCAAGAAAAGATTTATTTTGACTTATATTTCCCTTACCCGGTATCTCATAAGAATCACTACCTTTATTTAAGTCATTATATTTATCCTCTCTATCCGGATGATTTATAAATGTTTTCTTAGATGAGGATATCTTTACTTCAACCGGCATATCATCTTTAATAAGAACATTCTGATTTTTAACATCTTCTTTTTTATAACTTGTTTGATTTTTAGATGGAAAAGACTGTATTTCTTGATTTAACGGCTTTTCTCTACTGTTTTTATACCTTATATTCTTTTTATTTATCAAGTTTTTTCACCTCACTTTCAATCGTTGTTTACAATCCCCACATATTCTGTATTTATCTTGGATTCTGCATACTGCTTCTCACTTTTTATCTTTTCCTGTCTCACTTAATTTTGTTGTAATCAGTGAGTACAGTTTTGTATTTTTAGGAAACTGATCTATAAAAGGTACAATGGTATTTCCATAAAAGATTAAACCTTCTCCCTCATTACTGTTAGTTACATACGAAAGCTGGTGCTTTGAAATATTAAGCTTCTTAGCCAGTGTATCTCTATCCGTTCCCGCCTGATTAAGCATTAAAATAAAGTCTGTATTATCAAAGATATTTTCAATCTCCGGACTTGCAAGAAGATCCTTGATATTTTGTGTTAAGCCTGTCGGCATACCTCCCCACTTCCTAAAACGCTTCCAGATTTCTATAGAATAGTTGGCTGTTTGCGGTTCTTTTAAAAGAAGGTGAAATTCATCAACGAAATATCTTGTTGCTTTTTTACTTGCCCTATTTATTGTTACTCTGTTCCAAACCTGATCTTGTATTATTAACATTCCTATTTTTTTAAGCTGTTTCCCAAGTTCTTTAATGTCATAGCAAACCACCCTGTTGTTTGTGTCTACATTCGTTCTGTGATTAAATACATTAAGGCTTCCCTTTACATAGATCTCCATCTCTACCGCAAGTTTCTTTCCTATTTTCTCCTCCTGTTTTCTAAGAAGATTATATAAATCTTCAAGTATAGGCATATTTTCAGGTATCGGATTTTCAAAATAGGCTTTATAAAGAATTGGCAAGCACCTGTCAATAACTGAGATTTCTTCCGCACTTAGCTTTTTCTCTCCAACTACAAGTTCAAAAAGGGACAGTATAAAATCAGATTTTAATGACAACGGATTATCTTCATCTGCATAGTCGGTGTTGATATCAAGGGGATTTATATAGTCTTTTGAAATAGGTGATATTTTAATAACCTGACCTTTTAAGGCATTAACAAGCGGAGAATATTCAGCCTCAGGATCTGCAATAATAATATCATCATCAGTAATCAGGAAAGCATTGGTAATCTCTCTCTTTGCCGCAAAAGATTTTCCGCTACCCGGTGTTCCAAGTATCAGCCCGTTCGGATTTTTAAGTTTCTTTCTGTCAGCCATGATAATATTTCTACTTAAAGCATTTAAACCGTAATATAGACTTTCACCCTTAATAAAGAGTTCCTCCGTTGTAAAGGGAATAAATATAGCCACCGAACTTGTGGTAAGTCCTCTTTCTATTTCCACCTCATTTATTCCAAGCGGAAGGCTTGCAACAAGCCCCTGTTCCTGCCTGTAGTTTAAGTTTTTAAGGTTACAGTTGTGCCTGTTTGCAATAGATTTTAGTGTAAATACGGTATTTTCAAGCTTAGTCCTACTTTTACCTGTACTCATAATAAGGATCGTTACTAAAAACATCTTTTCATCATGATTTTGAAGCTCAGAAAGTAAGTTCTTTGCCTCCGCTCCATAAGTTACAAGATCACTTGGCAGGATATCTATATCATACCCTGCTCTTATTGCTTTTTTATTTTCCTCAAGTTTCATTTTATCAAGGTCGGTTATTTTTCTTTTTATATTTTTAATCGCTTCCATCCTATCAACAGCTTTGATATGAAAGGTAACGATCATATTTTCTTCCACCTCTAAAAATTCTGAAAGCATTTCATCCTTTATATCCGATGCTAAAATCTGTAGAAAGTTTACCTCTGCAAATACTTCTCCCATCTTAAAATAGGTAGGCTTTGAAAAATTAAAGGAAGTCGGTACAATATATTCCTTTGTTGTAAGTCCGCTGTATTTCAAATCTTCAAAGTTAAAAATAAACCTGTCCTCAGGATTTAATATATCATGAATGACTTTTAAGCGTTCTTCTCCGTCAAGTACATAGCCCTTTACACCCATCTGCCTAAAATTATTTAATATATCCGATTCTATTCTCTCCAGTCTGCTTTTTGCCTGTTTTAAATCCTCAGCTTCTATGGTAAAGGTTAAATACATATTTTTTGACAGTCCGTTATTTCCCTTGCTACTTTGATTTAGGAGCATTTGTCTGTATTCATTTCTTATCTCATTAAAATCATCCTCGGTTTCTTTGATATTAATAAGCTCTTTCCTTTCTTCATTTTCACCTATACTGTTAATATAGTTAAACTCCACTTCCACACTTGAATCAAAGAAATTAAGAAAGGAAGAAAAGTCGGCAAATATCCCCTCCTGATCCTCTTCTTCCATAAGCCTGTAATTAATATCAAAAAAGCGAATGGTTTTATTGTATTTATCCTTTTTAACCTGACAGATCCCGTCCTTTAACATTCTTTTATAGGGAATTGTATCCTGTACCGTTTCCTTTTTCTTAGACTTTATCAGAAAGGGAAACCATCCCTTTTTTATGAATGATTCCCCGTCTTTTTTATTGCCTGTATTCTTTCTGCTTAACTTTCTTAACTCGGATAATTCCTTACTGTTTTTCCTAAGCTCCATTTCATCCCTTTGTATTCTTTGCTCTTGTTTTTTCTTCTTCTCCTTATTCAATTCTTCTCCTCCTATTACCCTTTAAGCCGGACTTATTTATAGTTATTTTATCTTTTATTTTATCTTTCTTATCAGTGTTATAAATGCTTTTTATCTTATATACCCTTATCTTTTCAGCCTTATGAAACCTTACTATATATGCCAAATGCTTTTCAAATGGCAGGTTATCTTTTTCATAAAGCGTTGCAAACAAAATCGGAAGTACTACTATACTCATCAGTATCATTGAAATATCCGTACTTAAAAAGTTTTTACATAACAGATAAACAGGAAAACCTAATAATCCTGCTATACCAAAGCCGATCAGCTGCCTTTTAGTAAGGTTAAGGGCTACCTTTGTTTTTACTTTGCTAAGATCCTTCGGTACTTTTACATATGCCATAAACTTTTCTCCCTTGATTTTTCGCTATTTGAAAGCGCTTCTATATGTTCCCAAAGTGAGATGATTTCCTCTTTTACCTTATCTAATTCTTCTGCAAGTTCAAAATCAGCTTTACATAAGATATTTTTACCATCTTTTATTTTTACAAAGTCAAAATCTTTATCTAAAGGTACTGATGTAACCTGCTTTTTTCTGCTTACAATCTTTACAAGTAACACTCCTATAAAAAGCATTACTCCCGTTCCTAATATTATTCTCATTTTCATATTTAATATTTTCATTGCTACCTCCCGGTACTTATATTTTTACTTAAACCTACTGTTTTAATTTCATCATTTCAATCTTTTACTTTTGCTCATTTTGAACAAAAGTCATCTAATGACTGTTAAGAATAGCCTTTGCTATACTTCCAGACTTCATCATCATTACTCCAAGTATCAGTCCGTATGCCAGCACCTTTAAAATACTTACATGAATATCCGTAAAGTTTACGGTTTTTACAAGTACCGCATAGATCCCGAAAAAGATTAAAATAAACAGTCCTTGAAGTCCAAGTGCAAACAAACTTTTTATATAATTTGTTCCTATACTGCTCCATTCCTTATTTCCCATTGTGGCAAAAGGAATAGCGGCTACGGAACAGTAAATATAAATTTCAATCATTCTTCCGTATAAGATTACTGTAATTAAAACAGAAAGTATTGTTAAAGAGATTTTAACAAGTCCTGTCTCAAGTGAAATTCCGATGAGTGTTCCAACACTTTTCTCTTTTAGGGCATCAACCATAGCATCAAAATCTCCCGGTGCAATATTCGCACTGCTTCCCACAACTCCGGCTGCCTTTCCTACCATGTCCTGTGCAACATCAAAGACCGCCATGGAAAACTCAAAAGCGTGGGATACAAGCCATACAGCTATCCACATCTTTATGATGTATTTGAAAAACTCAAAGGTATCCGTATCATGCATGGAGTTTTTTTGCATTACCACTTGAATTAATTCCATACAACAGATTGCTGTAAGGATTATTACTGCTATGGGTAAAACAACATTTTCATTGATTGATTTTATGAAGGCAAATACCTCCGAGTTCCATGAACTCGGAGTTTTACCAACCTCTCTGGCAACTGTTCCCACTTTCTCATTAATATCTAAAAGCATTGCCGAGAGATTATCCTTAATTACATCAATCATGATATTCTTGAAAAACTCATCTATTTTTCCAAATAAATCCAACATCTTAATTAAGTACAGTAGCAAGTAGCGGAATCAGTTTTAGCCCTATTAAAACTATTCCTCCCCCTGCCATAAGCTGCTTTATTCCCTGTGATTTCGCTCCGGGGTTGTCATTTCCATAACCTTCAAGCAGGTTTATGACTCCCCATGCTCCAAGTCCTGCCCCTATTGCTGTTACCAAAATCTTTAATACATCTACCGCCTGTGTAAAAAATGCCATTATTCTTCCTCCTCATTTACTGTCTTATCTGCCTTGTTAAGATGTTTTACAATAAAGTTTCTATAACTTTTATCTTCCTTTTTAACCTCTTTAAAATAGCCGAAAACATGAATAAAATCCCCTTTTTCAAAGTCCTTCGTAAGCTCGGCTTTTTCACCGTAAACATTACAATTTATGTATTCCTTCTTTTTTTCTCCTACCTTTCCCATCTTTCTAAAGAGGGTAAAATTAGCAGCTTTAACTTCGCCGTCCTTACCCTTAATAACTTTTATCTCTACTTCATTAATCAGATTTCCGTTGATGTTAAGCATTTCTTTTTGCATATAATTTCTCCATTTTCTATTTGATTTAATCAAAAAAAGACCACAACTTCTTTTAAATTTGTCATAGTCTTGTCTATATTTTTTATATTTAATTTTATCGCTTTCATTCAGACTTCTGCTCATTTTGAACTGAAGTCGGAGGGCTTCTTACCCTTGCTTTCACTTAACCATTTCTCCTTTTCTTCAACAAAAAAAGACTAAGATTTGATTTATCTTAATCCTTTACTTTGCCCAACCTCTTCCCTGCTTTTTTAATTCTCATTTCTATCTTTTCTCATTCATCCATTTACTAATCCTTTCAAAAATTCGGTTTGATATTAACTTCTGCTCATTTTGAACTAAAGTTATCCCGAGTTTGCCTATCAACCTCCACTACTTTTACCCTCATTTCTTCTTTTAAGTTGACCTTATCTCTTCTTTTTAAATATTTTTCTATATCAAAGGCATTTTTCTTGTTGTAGTCTGAAAGCAGCTTATAATTTTTATGCTTTGTAATATCGAACTTATCTGAATAAAAAGGTCTTGCTCCTCTTATCTCCAGTATGCACTTCCCACCGTCCATCACTTTAAGTTCATCCCTGCTCATCAGTTCCTTTCCAAGCTTTTGATAGTTCAGTCCGAAAGATTTTTGATTTGACCTTGTTTCCGATGTGTTATACAGGTCTATGGTTTCTTTTCCTAAGTTCTCGGACAACTCCTTTATGGTTGTTCCTTCCTTTCCACCCAAAAATAATTCACTATCACAATTGCCTGAAATCGTATCGGCATTATCTTTATATATAGCTTTAAGTTGTGATTTTGCCTGAAGGATTATGCTTGCAGATATTTCTCTTGAACGAATGGTTGCTATTAACTTTTCAAACTTTGGAATCTGACCGATGTTACTGAACTCATCCAGTAAACACCTTACATGAACGGGAAGTCTGCCGCCATAGACATCATCCGCCTTATCACAAAGTAGATTAAATAGCTGAGTATACATCATTGCCACTACAAAGTTAAATGTGTCATCGGTATCGGATATGATAATAAATAAGGCTGTTTTTTTATCTCCTATAGTATCTAAGCCCATCTCATCATACTCCATAAGGTTTTTAAGCTCCTCAATATCAAATGGAGCAAGCCTTGCACCACAGCTTATAAGAATCGATTTTGCAGTTTTTCCCGCAGCAAGCTTGTATTTACGGTATTGCTTTACCGCAAAGTGGTTTGGTTTTTCTTTTTCCAGTGCATCAAAGATATAGTCAACGGCATTTTTAAAGTTTTCATCTTCTTCTCTTACTTCACTGGCATCAATAAAGGCAAGCAGTGTTTCAAAGTTTTGCTCTTCCTCCGGTGCTTCATAGTAAAGATATCCAATAAGTGCAGTATAATACAGTCGTTCTGCTTTACACCAAAAATCTTCAGTAGATTTTTCTCCTTCTCCCTTTGTGTTTGCCATAATCGTCTGTACCAGTTTTAGAATATCTTTTTCACTTCTTAAATATGCAAATGGATTGTAGTGCATGGATTTTTTGAAATTTATAGTATTTAGCACTTTAATATCATATCCGTTTTTCTCCAGCATCTTTCCGCACTCTACAAGAACAGTACCCTTAGGATCTGTTACAACATAGGATGAGTGCATTTGCATAAGATTAGGTTTTAGAAAAAATCTGGTCTTTCCGCTTCCTGAGCCTCCCACCACAAGTATATTTTTATTCCTTGCATATTTAGGGTTTTTAGGTCTACCATTCATGGTAAGTCTTTCCGTATCAGTTAAAAGTATGTTGTTTTCAAACTTCTCATCTACATACGGCTCTATATCTTTTGAGTTCCCCCATCGGGCTGAACCATATTCTTTGCCTTGTCTAAACTTCTTGGCATTTTTTCCTTTGGTGTAGACAATTACTTTGATTAGGGCTGCTACTATTATTCCCACCATTATATCTATTAAATGAATACTTGGAATAAAACTTATTTTACCAATTTCTAAAATCGCCTTAAAAATCTTATCCAAAATATCTCCACCTATATAACTTCTGACATGTGCTGATAGGATGTTTCCCGGATAAAATAAAAAGAGATAAGGTAAGTTTTGAATTACAAACTTTTTCTTATCTCTTATATGAAATATATTTTTTATATCTTTCAGTATTGCTTCTAATATCTTCGTATTTACCCCTCCTTCTACAAACTCTGTTCTTTAAGCTTTTCTTTGATTTTATCTTTCTTAGGTGCGTTTTTTACCTTTTCTTTGAATTGATTTAGTTTACCCATTACCGATTCTCTTTTCTTATTCTTTCCGGCAAATTTTTCTACTGCTTCCTTAAACGCCTGCTCCATAACCTTTTCATCCTTTGCCTGAAAGAAGATGATATTATTTCCTGTAGTAAGATCTTTTTTTATACTGAATTTTACTCCGTTTTTATTTAGCTCTCTTTTTAAGCCTTTAAAATCAAGGTCATTTAGTTCTAAGGTTTCAACCTTCCCTTTCTTCACCAACTCTTTTACGGTTGTAGGTTTCTTTTCTTCTATAAACTCCTTTAAACTTTTCCCTTTTTTGGCTGCCATATTTAACATTTTTTTCATAAGGTCTATTACCATTTTGGCAGATTTTATATTTCCACTTTTTACTATAGCAATAACTTGTCTGTTTACTTCTTCATTGATCAATAGTTTACCTCCCTTCATCTATTACAAGAAAAAAGGTAGTTAGATTTTACTCTAATTACCTCTTTACAGGATTCTTTTAAGATTCATTTTACTTCAGCTTTTTTACACTTTCAGCTTCAGATAATATTTTCATCTGCTCAATTGCAATAGAATTCAATTTTTCCAATCTGTCCGACTGTTTCATCCCTTCATTTATAAATACTGCATTTAGGTTTTCGAGATTAGAAAGGCAAACAAGTTGAGATATATCCGCATAATCTCTGATATTTCCCTTTAAATTTGGATTTTCATCTCTCCATTCCTTTGCAGTCATTCCAAACAAAGCCATATTCAAAATATCAGCCTCATTTGCATAAATAAAGTTGATTTTTTCCTTTGGCAGTTTTTCAGGTATAAGATTATTCTTTATAGCATCAGTATGAATCCTATAATTGATTTTTGCCAAATTTCTTTTTATATCCCAACCGAGCTTCTTTTGTTCTTCTTCTTTTAAGCGTTCAAATTCTTTTATTAAATACAGCTTAAAGTATGGGGATACCCAAGAAGCAAACTCAAAAGCAATATCTTTATGTGCGTAAGTTCCTCCGTATCTTCCTGCTTTTGCAACAATACCGATAGAATTGGTTTTTTCTACCCACTGTTTTACCGATAAAACAAAGCGATTCAGTCCGGCTTCATTTTTAATTCCCTCGAATTCGAGGGAATTAAAATCAGGATTATACATTTCCTCCCAAATACCTAAAAACTCTATTGTATTTTTATTTCTTAGCCACTTCTCGATTAAAGCTAAACCGTTTTCAATATTTCTTACCATATCAGTTAAAGAAATATAATCTTTATCATCTATGGCTATAATGCTGATTTCAGATCCTTCAACATTTATTTTAGACACAAAATCACCTCTCAATTCTTAAATAAATTATAACTATTATACCTTTTTCCCACTGCAACCATTATGTCGTCATACCTTATAATCTTCACTTACCTGCATCATTTTTTCTTCCTTCCCACTTCTGGACATTATGACCAGAAGTTATAAAAAAGCAGATACACAGTTTCTTTATATACCTTGTATTTTATTCTACACTACAATCAAAAGCAATAACAGCATTACCTTAAATAATATCCTTTTTACACCAGCCTCCTCCATACATATCGTGATTTACTTCCTGCTGATAAAAATGATTTATTGTAGTGGTTGCATTATAAAGTGCCGTAATCATATATGCCTTGATATTTGTGATTTTAGTGGCTGTATTCTTCATACATTCAATCACATATTCCAAATGGCTGCTTTCCAGTTTCAAAAATCTTGATTTTACAAGCTCATACGGATATTCTTCTCCTGCTACCCTGATTGTTGGACGCCTCACACATACTACCTCACATATTACTTGAAACAGTTCATCATAGAGTTCTTTTTCTCCATAACTATCATATTTCATATGATGATTATAACTGATATTTTCTTTGATCAGTTCTATGCATTTCTGTACATCATCTATCACATCATTCTTCTCTGAATCGGATTGAGTGATAGGATTGATATAACTCTCCTCAATATAGTTTAAATCAGTTTTATTATATTTAGTATAATTAGGGTTCGATTCTTCAACTTCTTGAGTTTCGTTTTCCGAACTTCTAAAGGTTTGACTTTCTGACTTCTTAAGGTCTGTTTTTCCGACTTCTTGAAGTCCTGTTTTCTGACTTCTTAAAGTTTGATTTTCCGACTTCCTAAAGTCCGATTTTCCGACTTCAGTGATTTTATCAGTATTTACTGCCTCTTTTTTATCTACATTTCCTTCCGGCGAAGCAAAATTCTTGACATATATAATATCCGGTTTGCCCAATCCTCTACGAACTTTTTCCACCAAACCAATTCCCTTAGTATTGTCCAGCTCTGCAAGAACCTTAACCGCCTTTTCCTTTCCACATCCCAAATCTTCCATAATACTATTTATAGTATATATAATATATGCTCTGTTATTATCATCAAACCATTTATTTTTTATAGATAAGGACATACGATCAAGCATCAGACCATATAAAAGTTTTGCATCACTTGATAATTTCTTAAATCGTTCATCCTTAATAAGCAAGCGAGGAACTCTATAGAATGAGAACTGCTCCGCTTCAATCCCATAATAATAATCCAGTTGTAATATTTCACTCATTCTCGGCTCCTCCTTTCTACTGATTGTTCTTCCAATTATCCAATAACTTATAAATAATATTCTCTATTTCTTTCCTGCTATATGTTACAGGGAAATAACTGTTGATACGCTCTGCTTTTATAACAACCTTTCGTTCCACAGTTTTCTCTTTTTCAAGCAACATACGAACCATCGGAAATGTAAGCTCCCCTTTTTTATCGCTTTCCTTGAGCATGGCACTCTGCAAAGTTGTAATAATAATATTTGTTTCTTGTATTACATCCAAAACCCATTGCTGTGCATCCTCTGATAAAAATGATAAATCAACTGCCTGCATTATACCTATTTTCTTTGTATCCACCATATCAAGTAACTCATCCGCCAAGCGTGAAATCCATATATATCTCTGAACAGTCTTTGCACTCTCTCCTGCCGCTTCTCCAAATTCTCCAAGTGTAAGTCCACCTGCTTTACTTCCCTGATGTTTCATTGCATCGTATTTCATTCTGTACGCTTTTGATTTCTCGCTTGGCAGAATATCTTCTCTCTGAATATTAGAATCTACCATGATAATTGTAGCTTCATCATCTGTATAATCACGAATAAACATCGGCATTGTAGAGAGTCCAACCATTTCACATGCATATTTTCTACGATGTCCGGCTATAATTTCGTAACCGCCGCCTTTCATCGGTCTTGCAATACCCGGCATCAATACCCCATACTCTTTAATACTTTCAATCATTTCTTGCATCTTTTCATCATCCAATACCTTAAACGGATGTTCTTTGAATCCATGAAGTTCTGTTAATGCAATTTCCTGTACTTGCTCTATTCCTGACTGTGGCTGCTCAATACCAAATAAATCATCAAAGCTGTTAAGCTTTACCTTTGTGGCACTTCCTGTCTTATTCATTGCAAAGTACCTCCTTTGTCAATGACTGATATGCACTTGCCACTTTCCCATTCGGATCGTGCTTGTAGATGCTCACACCTTCCGCAGAAATTTCCGCTGCCCTTACCGACATTGGAATACTGTTTTCAAATATATGAACTTTGCTCCCATAATTTTCAATAAGCAGATTACTGATATCTTTTGCATAATTGGTACGGTTATCAACCATTGTTAGCAAAATCCCCTCAATCTCAAGTTTCTGATTAATCTGACGCTTTACTTTCCCTATGGTTTTAATAAGTTGTTCCAAGCCTTTTATCGGTAAATATGCCGCCTGTACAGGAATTAAAATACTATCTGCACAAGTAAAAACATTTATTGTAATCATTCCAAGGGATGGCATACAGTCAATCAAAATATAATCATAATTTTCTCTCTGCAAATCTACATAGGTTCTCAGTACTGTTTCTCTGCTCATCACATTAATAAGTGAAGTTTCCAAACCTGAAAGTTCTATATTTCCTGGTATAAAATCAACTCCTTCATCATGGCTTAAAATTCCATAATCTGATACTATTTCCTCATCATTAATAATATTTCCCATTATAGTTGCAAGTGTAATTTCCAATCTATCCGGCTCCCTAATACCAAGACTTGCCGTAAGGCTTCCTTGTGCATCTGCATCTATCAACAGAACCTTCTTTCCTTGCCTTGCCAGCCCAATTCCCAAGTTACTTGTTGTTGTGGTTTTTCCAACTCCACCTTTTTGATTTGCAATAGCTATAACTTTACACATGATATAATTCTCCTATTGTTCTACTGTTTTAGTTGTCTTTTTTCAAATTCACTTTCTGCACTTGTGCATAAGCCCTGTAATATTTTCTTGTTCCTTTATTGCTATAAAGCTCCGATATCTCCAGAACTTCTATTTTATTATCACTGCTTAATATTTTTTGAAACCATGTAATATCACTCTTTGTTCCCATCAATCTGATTTTCAGCATTAGTTCGCACCTCCAATAAAGTTTGTATCTTACAATTATAATTAGCGTAGTCAGGATAACGAATCTGTATCGCTTGCCAAAAGAATTGTGCATAAGTACAGCAAAACAAATCTTCTACTGTATACTTCATACACTCATATATCTGTTCTTCCGGTTCTTTATAATCATCTACACTTGGTGTAGTGTTACAATAAAGGTTAAATACCAGTCTCACCACCTTCATACTGCTACCTGTTTGCCACCCCTCACACAAACACTCGGTCTTTATATCACCGGTCTTAAAATCATAAATACTGTTAATATTTCTTCTCGTATCAGGGCTGATGCCTAGACAATAACAAAGCGCCTTATGATAGACATCTTGTTCCTTTACTTCTTTTAGTTTTTCATAGTAGAATTTTTCATGTGTCTCGCTAATAAATATAATAGACCGTTTACTATTATTTTCTGCACTTAACGCTGTGTTCTTCATATTGAACCTCCTTATAGATATAAAAAAGGGAACAAACACTTATAAAAAGTGCTTATTCCCAAACATTAAACAAGGGAAAGCAATAAATGCTTTCCCTCGCAGAACTTTATATATAGACTTTTACTTCAATATCTTTAAATCTGTTTGCCTTTGTGTACTCAGGATGTTCAGCCATAAATGCCTGCACATCCGCTCGCCTCACCGTTAAGCTGCAAAAATAAATATATTGCTGCCTAATTCCTCTTTTCCGCAATCGCTGCCTGTGCTGCTGCAAGTCTTGCAATCGGCACTCTAAACGGTGAACAGCTTACATAATCAAGACCGATCTTGTGGCAGAACTCAACTGATGAAGGATCTCCACCGTGCTCGCCGCAGATACCTACGTGAAGCTCAGGTCTTGTCTTCTTACCAAGCTCGATAGCCATCTTCATAAGCTTGCCTACACCGACCTGGTCAAGCTTAGCAAACGGATCGTTCTCGAAGATCTTCTTGTCATAGTAAGCATTGAGGAACTTACCTGCATCATCTCTTGAGAAACCGAATGTCATCTGTGTAAGGTCGTTTGTACCGAAGCAGAAGAACTCAGCTTCCTTAGCGATGTCATCAGCTGTAAGACATGCTCTAGGGATCTCGATCATTGTACCTACTTCGTACTTGATATCTGAACCTGCTCTTGCAATCTCCTCGTCAGCTGTCTTAACAACGATATCCTTAACGAACTTAAGTTCCTTAGAATCTGATGAAAGCGGAATCATGATCTCAGGCTTAAGGTTCCAATCAGGATGAGCCTTAGCTACGTTGATAGCAGCTCTGATAACAGCCTTTGTCTGCATAACCGCAATCTCAGGATATGTAACTGCAAGACGAAGACCTCTGTGTCCCATCATAGGGTTGAACTCATGAAGTGAAGCGATGATAGCCTTAATCTGTGCTACGCTCTTGCCCTGAGTATGTGCAAGTTTCTCAATCTCAGCTTCCTCTGTAGGAACGAACTCATGTAGAGGCGGATCAAGGAATCTGATAGTAACAGGGTTACCCTCAAGAGCCTCATAAAGCTTCTCGAAATCTCCCTGCTGTACAGGTAAGATCTTCTCAAGAGCTTTTTCTCTCTCTTCTACTGTATCTGAACAAATCATCTCTCTGAATGCGTCTATTCTGTCGCCCTCAAAGAACATATGCTCTGTACGGCAAAGACCGATACCCTCTGCACCGAGCTCTCTTGCCTTCTTTGCATCATGCGGTGTATCAGCATTTGTACGAACTTTAAGTCTTCTATACTTGTCTGCCCAGCTCATGATTCTTCCGAACTCACCTGCTATCTGAGCTTCTCTTGTAGCTATAGCGCCGTCATAGATATTACCTGTTGTACCGTCAAATGAGATAACGTCTCCCTCGTGGAATGTCTTTCCGCCAAGCTCGAACTTCTTGTTCTCTTCATCCATAACGATCTCTGACACACCTGATACACAGCAAGTACCCATACCACGAGCAACAACGGCTGCGTGTGATGTCATACCGCCACGAACTGTAAGGATACCCTGTGAAGCCTTCATACCTTCGATATCCTCAGGTGATGTCTCAAGTCTTACAAGAACAACCTTCTTTCCTGCATCTGCCCATTCCTTAGCCTCTTCAGCTGTGAATACGATCTGTCCGCTTGCCGCACCCGGTGAAGCTGCAAGACCCTTACCGATAGGTGTAGCCTTCTTAAGTGCCTCAGGATCGAATGTAGGGTGAAGAAGTGTGTCAAGGTTTCTAGGCTCTATCATAGAAACAGCCTTAGCTTCGTCAATCATGCCCTCATCTACAAGGTCACATGCAATCTTAAGTGCTGCAAATGCTGTTCTCTTACCGTTTCTTGTCTGCAACATATAAAGCTTTCTGTCCTCGATAGTAAACTCCATATCCTGCATATCTCTGTAGTGATCTTCAAGTGTATGACAAATCTTTACGAACTGATCATAAACTTCAGGCATTACCTGCTTTAACTGGTCGATATGCTGTGGTGTACGAACACCTGCAACAACATCCTCGCCCTGTGCATTCATAAGGAACTCACCCATAAGCTTCTTCTCACCTGTAGCAGGATCTCTTGTAAATGCAACACCTGTACCTGATGTGTCACCCATATTTCCGAATGCCATCATCTGTACGTTAACTGCTGTACCCCATGAATAAGGGATATCATTATCACGACGATATACATTTGCACGAGGGTTGTCCCATGAACGGAATACAGCCTTGATAGCCTCAACAAGCTGCTCCTTAGGGTCTGAAGGGAAGTCCTTGCCGATCTTTTCCTTGTACTCGGCCTTAAACTGATTTGCAAGCTCCTTCAAGTCATTAGCGTCAAGCTCAACGTCCTGCTTAACACCCTTTTGCTCTTTCATCTTGTCGATAAGAGCTTCAAAATACTTCTTACCTACTTCCATAACTACATCTGAGAACATCTGGATAAATCTTCTGTAGCAGTCATATGCCCATCTAGGGTTGCCTGACTTCTCAGCCAAAACCTCTACAACCTCTTCGTTAAGACCGAGGTTAAGAATTGTATCCATCATACCCGGCATAGATGCTCTTGCACCTGAACGAACTGAAACTAAAAGAGGATTTTCCTTATCACCGAATTTCTTTCCTGTGATCTCTTCCATCTTATTGATATGATCCATGATCTGGCCCATGATTTCATCGTTAATCTTCTCGCCGTCCTCATAGTACTGTGTACAAGCCTCTGTTGTAATTGTAAATCCCTGTGGTACAGGCAAACCGAGATTTGTCATCTCTGCAAGGTTTGCTCCCTTACCGCCTAAAAGATTTCTCATTGTTGCGTTACCTTCTGTAAAAAGGTATACCCACTTATTTGCCATGTGAAAACCTCCGTATGTATTTTCCTGTATTTTCCGTTCACCATTATACCATATTCAGATAATATAGCAAAGCATAAAAACAAAAATCATTCCTATAAAATAAAACTTTATAAAATTGTATACGATAAATATCTTGCAAATAAAAACTTTTGCTTTATACTATAGTAGGTTAATTAAATGGAAAGATATTTATATCTATGTTGTATATGGAGGAATTATGCATCAGGAACAATGTATTAAGGATAATTTATATTATGTAGGAGCCAGTGACAGAAGACAGCGACTTTTTGAGAATACCTATCCTATTCCTTACGGAATGGCTTACAACTCATATCTTATATTGGATGAGAAGACAATACTCTTTGACTCTGTAGACAGATCCGTTGAGGGCTTATTCTTTGAAAACCTAAAAGCAACACTTGGTGACAGACCCCTTGACTACCTGGTAATAACACATATGGAACCGGACCACGCCGCAACCCTTGGCGACCTTTTGAATATGCATCCCGATATGATGATAGTAGGTAATGCAAAAATCAAGGCGATGATCGGTCAGTTCTTCGACTTTTCACTTGATCACAGATTCCATGAAGTAAAAGAAGGCGACACATTAAGTACAGGTGAGCATACATTCAAGTTCTTCTTTGCACCTATGGTTCACTGGCCTGAAGTAATGATGGTATATGACGAGAAAATTAAGACACTGTTTTCTTCAGACGCTTTCGGCAGCTTCGGTGCGCTTTCAGGAAATATTTTCGCCGATGAACTCAACTATGAGTCTGAGTGGCTTGCCGAATCCAGAAGATACTATACAAATATCGTAGGTAAGTTCGGACTTCAGGTTATGAATATTATAAAGAAGCTCTCAGGACTTGATATTGAACTTATTTGTGCACTTCACGGTCCTCTTTTCAGAACAAAGGAAGATATTCAAGCTTGTATAAATAGATATCAGACTTGGGGTTCATATACTCCTGAGGATGACGAAGTTGTAATCTACTCAGGTTCCGTATACGGACATACTGAAGATTTTGCTACCTTGCTTGCCACTCTTTTGGCACAAAGAGGCGTTAGAAATACCAAGGTATATGACATTTCTTCAATTGATGTTTCATACCTTTTGTCTGAAGCATTCAGAGCAAAGGTTCTTGTATTTGCCGCTTCTTCCTATAACGGCGGTATATTCACTCCTATGGAGAATTTCCTTATAGACCTTGTAGCACACAACTTCCAAAACAGAGATGTATTCATAGTTGAAAACGGCTCTTGGGCGCTTACAGCCGGTAAGGGAATGCGTGAAATAATCGGCCAGCTAAAGAAGGTGAATATAGCGGATGAAACAATCAGTATAAAGTCACTTTTAAAAGATGCACAGTATGATGAAGTAGTCGCTATGGCTGATAAGATTGTTGAGGATTTAAAGAAATAAATCAAACAGTGCATACCCGCATATGGGTATGCATTTTTGTTTTTAGGAGTTATATGCAAAAACAAACTAAAATAAAGTCGGCATTCCTTGCGGCCTTTCCGAATACTGTACCTATTTTGGCAGGATTTTTATTTTTAGGTACCGCCTACGGCATATATATGAATCGCTCAGGGTTTAATTTTCTATACCCTATGTTTATGAGCTTTATAATATTTGCCGGCTCTGTAGAGTTTGCCACCGTTTCATGGTTGCTTGGCAGCTTTGACCCTATAAATATATTTTTCCTCACGCTTATGATAAATGCAAGGCATCTGTTCTACGGACTGTCCATGCTTGAAAAGTACAATATACCCGGACTGAAAAAATACTATCTTATATACGGAATGTGTGACGAATCATTCTCCATCAACGCCACTGTCGACATACCTAAAGGCATTGACAAGGGGTGGTTTATGTTCTTTGTAACCTTATTAAATCAATTTTACTGGGTAGCCGGTGCTACATTGGGAGGCGTCTTCGGAAGCTTTATACCTTTTGATTCGAAGGGCATTGAATTTGTTATGACCGCACTCTTTGTCGTAATATTTTTGGAAAATTGGTTGAAGGAAAAAAATCACACCGCTTCAATCATAGGACTGAGTGTATCTTTTATCTGCCTGATTATATTTAAAGGTACCAACTTTATAATACCGTCCATGTTGATTATATTGGCGGCTCTGACACTGATGCGAGGAAGGTTTAGTGATAAATGAATACAATACAACATATAATTATAATTGCGGTCGTAGCAATAGCGACTATGATTACAAGATTTTTGCCCTTTATCGCTTTTCCTGCAAATAAGGAAACTCCGAAATATATAAAGTACCTGGGAAAGGTACTTCCGGCTGCAGTACTTGGGCTTTTAGTGGTATATTCGCTTAAGGATGTGTCCGTATTTAATGACAACCACGCAATTCCCGAAGCCATATGTATCGCAGTCACAGTTTTTCTTCATTTTTGGAAAAGACAGATGATTTTATCCATATCCGCTGGTACAATACTTTATATGGTGCTGGTACAATCAGTTTTTAAATAAGGAGAGTTATGAAAGAAATTGCAAAAAAAGTAAAAGCGGACTCATTTTTGCTTATGGCAAGCAGCAATGAGATGAGAAATACCTGCTTGAAAAATATTATTGAGAATCTGAACAAAGATAAAGAACATATATTAAATGAAAATAAGAGAGATATAGAAAACGCCCGCCTTGAAAACATCTCATCTTCCATCCTGTCAAGGCTTTTGTTTGACGAGCATAAGATGGATACCGTTATAGCGGGAATCAACGACCTTATAAAGATGCCGGACCCTATCGGAAAAATCACTCTCAAAAGAGAGCTTGATGAAGGATTGGTACTTACAAGAACCACCACTCCTATCGGCGTTATAGGTGTTATCTTTGAGGCAAGACCTGATGCATTGGTTCAGATTGCTTCACTTTGCATAAAAAGCGGTAATGCAGCCATACTTAAGGGCGGCAGCGAGGCTTTGCTTACAAACAGAGCTTTATTTGAAAGTATAAAAAGAGCCCTCAAAGATTCAAATCTTCCTGAGCATGCACTTGTTCAGCTTGAAGCAAGAAGTGATGTAAGCGAGCTGCTTTCCTGTTATGAATATGTGGATTTGCTTATACCGAGGGGTTCAAATTCCTTTGTAAAATATATTATGGACAATACAAGTATTCCTGTTATGGGACATGCCGACGGAATATGCCACACCTATGTGGATGAAGAGTTTGACCTTGACAAATCTATAAGAATTTTGGTTGATGCAAAGACCCAGTATCCTTCAGCCTGCAATACTACAGAGACAATACTGGTTCACAAAAATGCTGTAGATAAGCTTTTCCCAAGATTAAATAAGGCCTTTAACGATGCTAGGATCAAAGTATTTGCACATGAGAATATAATAGATAAATTTGATAATGCCCTTCCTGCTACAGACAACTCTTTTCATACGGAGTACCTTGAAAAGACTGTCAATGTAAAGACGGTTGACGACATTGACGAGGCGATAAATCATATCAATACCTACGGCTCACATCATACCGACGCCATACTCACAAATATAGACTCAAATGCCGACTATTTTATGAACAGAGTCGACTCCGCAAATGTATACAAAAACTGTTCAACCAGATTTGCAGACGGTTTCAGATACGGTTTCGGTGCGGAAGTGGGAATCAGCACAGGAAAACTCCATGCCAGAGGACCTGTAGGTCTTGAAGGACTTTGCACCTACAAGTACAAGCTTTACGGCAACGGTGATATTGTAGCCGACTATGCAAACGGCACAAAAGAATTCCATTTCAAAGACTTATAAAAAAACGGGGCTTTCGCCCCGCTTTTATCTTATCCAAGCACCGTTTGCGCCCAGTCTGAATGAATCAATTGTAGTATTTGTAGCCATAAATCCTGTACCCGGATACAAGGTCCGTCCATCTTGGTGAAAGCTTATATACAAGGTATCCGGATCGTGATAGAACACATCTTGCGATCCATCCCCATGATGTACATCGGTATCGACGATAGCCACCCGTTTCACACCATAGG
>NZ_CALLVU010000051.1 GCF_938015485.1 uncultured Lachnoanaerobaculum sp.
TCCATATTATAGACACAATTATTCATTATATTATAAGAGCATTAGCGAATGGCTAATGCAGGTTTCAGAATTACTGGAACTACAAAGCTTTTTCATACTCATACCGGACAGTTTAACTGTCCGGCCCCCCTAAAAATGTTAAACCACCTTTTTCCCGGGTGGTTTTTTCTTATATTGAATTTGAAACCGAGTTTCTTTATTGTTAGAAATGTAGCAATGTTCTGAAAGTACTTTCAATAATCTATGTTTTAATAGTTCTTATGATCATATAAAAAAGAGCCTACTTTGAAAGTAAGCCCCTATCTTAAAATAATTATTTCATTAAAATCTATATATTACGCTGTCATTGCAAGCTTTCCGTCTACAACCTGAATAACCTTGGTCGGACACTTAGCCGCACATTTTCCGCAATTTATACACTTGGAATAGTCTATAAGTGCAACATTTCCGTTCATATGTATTGCATCGCTCTCACAAGCCTTTACACACATAGTACATGCGATACATCCTACCTCACATACTTCCTTAACGGCTTTACCCTTATCCTGTGAGTTACACTGTACAAATGTAAATGTCTCATAAGGTACAAGGTCGATAAGCTTTTTAGGACAGGCCTCAACACATTTGCCGCAGGCAACACATTTTTCTCTGTCTACAAGCGCAATACCGTCCACTATATGAATAGAATCAAACTCACAAGCCTTTACACATGAACCGAATCCCATACAACCGTAGCCGCAGGCCTTACCTCCCTGACCCGGAACATTCATAGCTGAATTACAGTCTGTAATACCGAAATATGTAAAGTTTTGCTTTGCTTTGTCACAAGTTCCCTTACATTTTACAAATGCAACCTCTTTTACGGCTTCACCTGCACTTACTCCCATAATCTCACCTATAATTGCCGCTACAGGAGGTCCTCCTACAGGACATTTGTTTACAGGAGCCTCACCTGCCGCAATAGCCTTTGCAAGACCGTCACAACCCGGATAACCGCAACCTCCACAGTTGTTTCCCGGAAGTGCTTCTCTGACCGCTATCTCTTTTTCATCCACCTCTACTTTAAACTTCTCGCTGGCAACTCCAAGTAGGAGACCAATAAGAATACCGACTATACCGACTACAGCCGCAGCAATAATTACACCGTTCATATTTTTCCTCCTATTTTATAAGTCCTGAGAATCCTGTAAAGGCAATAGCCATAAGACCTGCAGTGATAAGTACAATAGGCATACCTGATACGGTGTGAGGAATATCATTGTGTTCAATCTTCTCTCTTACACCTGAAAGTAATACTATTGCCAAAGCAAAACCGCTGGCTGTACCTACACCATATACCAAGCTCTGTGCAAAATTATACTCTTTTGCAACATTGTCAAGTGCCACACCGAGCACTGCACAGTTGGTTGTAATAAGAGGCAGGTATACACCGAGCGCCTCATAAAGTGAAGGCATATTTTTCTTTAAAACCATCTCAACAAACTGTACCAAAGCCGCAATAACCAAGATAAATACGATAGTCTGCAGATATTCAAGATGCAATGGTATCAAAATATGTGCATATATAAGACTTGCCGCCATACTTGAAAGAGTGATAACGAATATAACCGCTGCACCCATACCTACGGAAGTCTCCGTCTTTTTTGATACACCGAGGAAAGGACACAGTCCCAAGAATCTGCTGAGCACTACGTTGTTTACGAGTGCCGCACTAACCAAAAGTAAAATCAGTTGAGTCATTATTTACCCTCCCCCGTATTTGCATTTTCTTTTGCTGCCTTTGCCTTAGCAAGAGCCTCTTCTTTTTTCTTCTTTGCTTCAAGTTCTTTCTTTTCAAGATCCATATCAATAGTGATATGGTTTTCAAGCTTAGCCTCACCGAAGCAAGCCGCACAGTTACCTCCACATGCTATCTCGGATGTATTGCCTGTATTTGTAGCACTTGGAGCCTTGAAATGATTTTGTAATGCTGAAAGCAGCGCAAGTACAAAGAATGCACCCGGTGCAAGTACAAATATGGAAATTCTGTATCCGTCAGGAATAATTACTATACCGTTCGGGAATGATGCCGCAGGTAAAAATCCTTTTAAGAAAGTACCTCCACCTATAAGCTCTCTCACGATTCCTATACATGAGAGTGAAAGTGTGAATCCCAGACCCATTCCAAGTCCATCAAAGAATGAAGGGAGTGCAGGGTTCTTTGAAGCATAACTCTCCGCTCTACCGAGAATAATACAGTTAACAACTATAAGCGGTATATAGATACCCAGTGACTTATAAAGTTCAGGTGTATAGCCCTGCATTAAAAGCTGTACCACTGTAACCAAAGACGCAACGATAACTATAAACGCAGGGATTCTCACTCTGTCAGGTATTATATTTCTCATTGCTGAGATAATCAAATTTGAAAACATTAAAACGGCTGTTGTAGAAAGTCCCATACCGACGGCATTTACAAATGATGTGGTAACTGCAAGTGTAGGACACATACCTAACATCAGAACAAAGGTAGGATTTTCTTTGAATATACCGTTATATAAACGCTCTAAACTCTTGTTCATATTTCCTCCTTATTCCAATATTGAATTAAAGTAAAGCGCTGCATTGACAGCATTTGTAACGGCACTGCTTGTGATGGTTGAACCGCTTATTGCAGCGATTTCATTGTCACCGCTTGCACTGCCCTTTACAAGCTTAAACTCTTTTGTATTTTTGTTTGCATACTGAGAGTAGAAATCTTTTTCTCCGGCTCTCATACCAAGTCCCGGTGTCTCAGCCAATGTAAGGAATGTAATTCCCACTACCGTACCGTCAGACTTAATACCTACTGAAAGCTGAACGGTACCGTTGTAACCGTCCTTTGATGTTGCGGTAATAACTCTTCCGACATTGTTTCCGGAGGCATCCTTTGCATCCACAACCTCATCAATAGTTACATGGCCGAAGCCTTTACCTGATATTTCATCTGCAGTCTCCGCAATCTTTGCTGTTTCCGCATCGCTTGCCTCAAAGTCTTTTGCATCCGGGAAAACCACTGCATAAGCTTCATTCTTTGCAGCCTTTGCGGCTGCCGCTATAGGTGCCTTTGTAATATCATATACAAAGCCCAGTATAAGTCCTGAAATAAGGGTTATAGCAAATAAAATAATCGCATCTTTTATAAATCCTGATTGCTTTTTCATGCCTTCTTTGCCTCCCTTCCGAATGCCTTAGGTAATGTTGCTTTTTCAATCAAAGGTGCCACTATATTTCCGATAATGATTGCATATGATACACCTTCCGCATTACCTCCGAAAAGTCTGAACAATCCTGTCAATATACCTATAAATACAGCAAAGTAAACCTGTCCCATCTTTGTTACCGGAGTACTTACATAGTCTGTTGCCATAAAGAACGCACCGAAGATAAGTCCGCCGCCAAGTACATGATAAAGTACAGTTGTAGGGTTGTGATCACCGAAAATAAATACAAACACAGCTACTGTTGCAATATATATAAGAGGTATTCTAAGTGAAATAACCTTTCTTACCACCAAATAGATCGCACCGATAAGAAGCGCAATTGTTGAAACCTCTCCTATTGTTCCCGGTATTCTGCCGAGGAAAATATTCAAAAGTTTGTACTGATCAAGTGCCTTTTCTATACCGTTCGCTCTTAAGAATCCGAGCGGTGTAGGTGTTGATGTTGAATCAAACTTCAGTGCTGTTGAGCTGAAGTTTGTCATAGCTCCCGCAAAAGATATAAGCATAAAGCATCTTGCTGCAAGTGCCGGATTCATAAAGTTCTGACCGAGTCCGCCGTAGAGCTGCTTTACAACTATTATTGCAAACACACCGCCAAGTATAGGCATCCACACAGGAATCTGCGGCGGCATATTGAGGGCTAATATAAGTCCTGTAACTACAGCTGAAAAATCTCCTATAGTTATCGGTTTATTCATAAATTTCTCATATAAGTATTCAGCAAGTACACATGAAAGAACTGTACATATAACAACTATAAGTGCAGAAATACCGAATTGAAAGCATCCGAAAGCCAATGTCGGAATCATTGCAATGCAGACATCCTTCATGATACCGGCGGTAGATGAATTGTCCCTTACATGAGGAGATGATGAAACATTAAATTTGCTTGCCATTATTTCCCCTCCTTCTTTGCTGCTGCAGCTCTTCTCTTTGCCGCTACAGCCTGACGCATATATTTAAATCCCTGTGTAAGCGGTCTCTTTGCCGGACATACATAGGCACATGAACCGCATTCCACACATTCCATACCGTTTAACTTCTCAAACCCCCCAGTATCGTCTGCAAGCGCCTTTTCCATCATAAGCACCGGAACAAGGAAGCTTGGACAAGCGTCAACACATCTTCCGCATTTGATACAAGGTGTATCAGGATTATCCTCAACTTCATCGTTTACAAATGTTGTTATGGAGGATGATGCCTTTGTGACAGGTATATCCAGTGTAAAGAGCGCCTGACCCATCATAGGTCCTCCGGAAAGAACTTTTCTCGGCTCTTTTTTAAAGCCTCCTGCGGCCTCTATAAGCTCCTGATAGTTCATACCTGTTCTGACTTTGAAGTTCTGCGGTGTTGTAATCGCATCACCTGTTATTGTAACAATTCTTCTGATAAGCGGTGTAGACTCCACTACCGCATTATAAATAGATATAACGGTATCGGTATTGTCCACTATACATCCCACATCCGCAGGTAACTTACTTGAGTTTAACTTTCTTCCTGTACAGGCATAGATAAGTGAACGCTCACCGCCTTGCGGATACTTTGTATAAAGCTCCACCACTTCTATCTTTGACTCGTTTTTCACAAGTTCTCTAAGTTTTTCAACAGCTTTAGGCTTATTGTTTTCAATTCCTATAATACCCTTTGCATTAGGGAAAAGTTGAAGTATAACTTTCAGTCCTCCGACTATTTTTTCAGGTTCTTCCATCATAAGTCTGTAGTCGCTTGTAAGATAAGGCTCACACTCCGCACCGTTTACAATGATATAATCAATCTCATTTTCATTCTTCGGTGAAAGCTTTACATGTGTAGGGAATCCCGCACCTCCAAGACCTACTATGCCTGCCGCTTTCACTATGTTTCTGATTTCATCCTTAGAAAGCTTGGTGTAATCTCTTTTTTCTCCGAAACCTTCTATTGCACGGTACTCTTTATCATCTTCGATGATAACGGAATTCACCATTGAACCGTTAGCGACTCTTCTCGGCTCGATTTTTTTCACTTTTCCGGACACTGAGCTTACTACATTGGCTGAAATAAACCCTCCGGCCTCTGCAATGATTTGTCCGACCAGCACTTCATCTCCAACAGCCACCAAAGGTTTTGCAGGTGCACCGATATGTTGAACTAACGGAAAAACCATCTCGGTACCCTTCGGTTGTAGCACTGTTATAGGGTGTTCCATTGAAAGTTCCTTACCTTCATACGGATGAACACCACCAATAAATGTAGCTAATCCCATATTTTTCTCCTCTTCCTATCCGGGTAAAAAATGTAATTTAAAGCAATATACAAGTACATATAATGTCAACTCACAAGCAGATTACTAAAGCAAATCATAATCTCTTAAAACACAAATAAACCAAGAAGCCGCAAAAATTCTTAGTCATTCGGTATATCACCGTCAAAAGCATTTTATCACCCACATTTTTCTTTATTATACCATATTTGTACAAACTTAAAGGTGATTATCAAGAATTTATATTGCACTTTTTTGCATACATTGTACAAAATTATATATCCTATGTACCTATTGCAAAATATTATGTAATATAAACCTATATATCATCTCTTTACTATACTACACTTAGTCTATAATTTTATACATATAATTTCAATCTAAATAAAAATAATATAGCAAAAATATTTTTTTGAAAACAAAAAACTACCGCCTTTGATTCCAAAAGCGATAGTTTTTTATTACATCTTATCAGGTGCTTCTATTCCAAGTAAGTTTATAGCTGTTTCAAGTATTTCCTTTGTTAACAGAATAGTTGCCAGATATCCCTTTTTCTTTTTCTCATCACTCTCTGTAAGTATCTTAATCTCATGATAGAATGAATTGAATGTGTTTGAAACCGAATATATAAACTGACATATTCTATGCGGTGCCAGCTCTTCCCATGCCGTCTTCATAACCTCATTGTACTGTGACAATTCCATATAAAGTTTCTTATGAATATCTTCCAGCGGTACTGTCAAGTCATTAAGACTTATCTGTTGTGAACTGCTTTCATAATACTTTTCCAATATAGACTTTATTCTGACTATTGTATATAGGATATAAGGTCCTGTATTTCCTTCAAATGAAGTGAATCTGTCAATATCGAATACATAGTCCTTTGCAGCCTGATTGCTCAGATCCGCATACTTTATAGCGGCAAGTCCTACAATCTTTGCGGTATTTCTTGCCTCTTCATCTGATATGTCTCGACTTTGTTTTATCTTTGCAAAAACCTCGTCTGCAATATCATTTATAACGGCTTCCAGACGAACTACGCCTCCGTCTCTTGTCTTTAGAGGCTTGCCGTCCTTACCGTTGATAGTACCGAAACCTATATACTTAAGCTCATGATTCTCCGGTACAATCCCGGCTATCCTTGCCACTCTGAAAAACTGTGTATAGTGAAGTTCCTGTCTTTTATCGGCTATATAGATGTACTCATCAGGAGAATAAAGCTTTTCTCTTTCCACAAGTGTACCGAGATCCGAAGTAGCATAGAGTGCCGCACCGTCCGACTTTCTGATAATACATGGAGGTAATTCCTTCTTATCTCCCTCCACACCTATATCAACTACAAGTGCACCCTCCGATACTCTTGCAATCTTTCTGTCTTCAAGGTCCTTTATAAGAGCAGGGATATACGGATCCGCATCCGATTCACCCTTCCAAAGGTCAAAATCCACAAGCAGTGAACCGTAGTTTTTCTTCAAATCCTCTACAGACAAATCCATAATATGCTGCCAAATAGCTCTGTAAGGTTTGTATCCCTTTTGAAGCTCCAATGTGGCTTCCTGTGCCCTTTGCTTAAAGTTCTCGTCCGCCTTTGATTTTTTGGAAGCTGCAGGATATATCTCCTCAAGATCGTTCAATGTAAACGGCGCCTCCTTAGGATACTCTCCGTCAAAGTCTTTCTTAAAATATACAAGCTCAGGATTTCTTTCTCTCAACTCTTCTATTATAAGTCCCATCTGAAGGCCCCAGTCACCCAGATGCACATCAGATATCACTTCATTTCCGAAGAATCTTCCCATCCTCTTTAGACACTCACCTATAATGGCCGAACGAAGATGCCCTATATGCAAAGGCTTTGCCACGTTTGCACCGCCGTAGTCAATCATTATTTTCTTTGAAGGATTGTCCGGTTCCACTCCGTATTTTTCAGAGTTTGACATATCCTTAATGTACTTTTCTATAAAAGAGGCACTTATATTTATATTGATAAATCCCGGCATAACAGCCTCTACTTTATCAAAGCTCTCACTTCCTTTTAAAAGTTCCGCAACTTCATTTGCAATATCAATAGGTTTTTTCTTAAACACCTTAGCAGCCGCCATTGCACCGTTACACTGATATTCACACAGGTCAGGCCTGTTTGAAATATTGACCTTACCGTACTTGTCGTCACCATACAATTTTGCAAAGGCGGATTTTAATTCATCTGAAATCAATTCTATAATTGTCTTCATACTTCTCCACTTGAATTTTATGTTTTGTAAGCCTTTATAAAGGCCTTCGAACTTCACTGTTACAAAAAAGGACGGTCCTAAGACCGCCAAATACTAAATCATTAAACTCTTGAAAGATACTCACCTGTTCTTGTATCAATCTTGATCTTATCACCAAGATTTACAAACAACGGAACATATACTGTAGCACCTGTCTCAACTGTTGCAGGCTTTGTAGCTCCCTGTGCCGTATTTCCGGCAAATCCCGGCTCTGTATCTGTGATTTCCAACTCTACAAACAATGGCGGCTCTACTGAAAATACATTGCCGTTGAATGAACAAATCTTGACCATCTCATTTTCTTTTACAAACTTAAGTGCATCTCCGACCTTGTCCTTGTTGAGTGCTATCTGGTCAAATGTCTCTACATTCATAAAGTTGTACATATCACCGTCTGAATACAGATACTGCATATCCGCTCTGTCAATTCTTGCCTGTGGGAATTTCTCAGTAGGTCGGAAAGTTCTCTCAACAACGCTACCTGTGATTACATTCTTAATCTTTGTACGAACGAATGCAGCTCCCTTTCCCGGCTTAACATGCTGGAACTCAAGAATCTGAAAAACCTGACCCTCCTCAATCTCCAATGTCAAACCATTTTTAAAATCACCTGCTGAAACCATTTATATCTCCTCCTAAACTTTCATGCGATACTCACGATATTTTATAACAATTTTTAATTCAAATCAAGCTAAAATTTACCGCCCGGTAACATTATTTACTATATATTCCATTGCCAATGTATATCCGTCAAGTCCGAGTCCCGCTATCTGTCCGTTACACACAGGCTGCGTAAGTGATTTATGCCTGAACTCCTCCCTGTCGGAGATATTTGATATATGTACTTCCACCTTTATACAGCTAAGACTTTCAAGCGCGTCTCTTATTGCCACACTTGTATGTGTGAATGCCGCAGGATTTATTACAATACCTGCAACCTCTTCAAAATACGCCTCTTGAAGCTTGTCAACTATTGCACCCTCGTGATTGCTTTGAAAACATTCCACTTCCACTTTAAGCTCTTTTGCCTTTTCTTCAATCATCTTCAGAAGATAATTGTAGTCCTTATTTCCATAGACTTCCTTGTTTCTTATACCCAGGAAGTTCATATTCACACCGTTTATTACCAAAATCTTCATTTCATTCTCTCTTTTAACTTTTCAGTAAGTAAAACCTTCACATTTTCAACCACAGGCTGCTCCACCTTTATATCATTCCATATCTCAAAGCTTGCAACTCCCTGAAGTATAAGCATATCAAGCCCGTTAATGCATTTTTTATTTGCTTTTAGCATATTTTTGATAAATACAGTCTCAAAAGGAGTGTAGATTAAATCAATTCCGCAGTCACATTTTTCATAAAACCCTGCATCATCTATTATGCACTCATCAATTTTCGGATACATACCCACATTTGTAGTCTGAAATACAAAATAATCATTATACTCTAAAACATCTAAATTTTGTTTAAGTTCATCCAATGACACTACCGATATATTTTTAAAAGTATCACAGACCTCTTTTTTAAGCTCATTTGCTCTCTTTACATTTCTGTTTATAATGGTTATAGACTTTGCATCTTCTTCTACCACCAGATATAGTGCAGCCTTTGCCGCACCTCCTGCACCGAGAATTATCACATTCTTACCGTGTATACTCATTCCGTTACTTTTTATGCTGTGATTTAAGCCGAGGATATCGGTGTTATAGCCCTTATATCCGCTCTTTACTCTTTTTAGAGTATTTATGGCCCCGATTTTTTTTGCTCTCTCATCTATATCGGTTACTATATTTATCATATCTTTTTTGAAAGGAATCGTTACATTAAGTCCCTTTATTCCAAGCAGATAAGCGCCGTCTATTGCAACTTTTATATTATCCGTCACATGAAATGCCACATAGCTCATATCAATATTCATCTCTTTTGCCAAAGCGTTTTGTAAAAGAGGTGACAGGCTGTGCTCTATAGGATTACCTACTATACCGTATACACTTGTACTTGCACTAATCATTGTTTCTTCCTTTTTCTAAAGCTCTTTTATAAAAGAACAATACAATTCTTTCAAGGTATCTTTTCAAAACTATCTGTATCTCCTCTTTCGGGCTTATAGGATCCACCAGTATGGAATAAACTCCTGCACTGTTTGCTCCCCAGATATCCGTAAAAATCTGATCTCCTATAAAAACTGTCTGATTATCCTTTACTTCAAGCAGCTCCATCGCCTTTATATATCCTCTTTTTGAAGGCTTATTTGCCTTATAAATATATGGTGAATTTACTGCTTTTGCAAACGGAAGCACTCTTTTTTCTTTATTATTTGATATAAGACAGGTCTTAAAGCCTATATCTCTTAAGTTTTTGAAAAAAGCTACATTTGAACCGTCAGCCCTTGTCCCATGTGTGGTCAAAGTATTGTCTATATCAAAAAGTACCGCTCGAAACCCTCTGTTATAAAGCCCCCTGTAGTCTATATCGTATATATCTTTTTTATACAATCTTGGAAAAAGTTTATTCATAAATATCATTTCTTTAAAAGCTTTGCAATTTCATCCATGAAAGTACTTACATCCTTAAACTCTCTGTATACGGACGCAAACCTTACATAGGCTACCTCATCAAGATTTTTCAGTTGTTCCATCACAAGTTCACCTATCGTTCTTGTAGGTATTTCACTGACTTCCATCGCATATATTTGATTTTCTATCTCATCAACAGTCTTTTTTATTTCAGCGGTAGACACAGGCCTCTTGTGACAACTTTGTATGATTCCGGCTTCTATCTTCGACCTGTCAAAGTTCTCTCTGGACTCATCCTTTTTTATTACCATAAGAGGTATTGTCTCAAGCTTTTCATATGTGGTAAATCTCTTATTACAGCTCTCACACTGCCTTCTTCTCTTTATTGAAGAGTTGTCATCGGCAGGGCGTGAGTCTATGACCTTGGTATCCTGAGCTTGGCAAAATGGGCATTTCATACGCTATCCTTTATATATTAAAATTCGTTAAGTCCGTCACTTCCCTTGTAGTCAAAAACGCCGTCATCATATTCATACGGCAAGTATCTGTAATCATCGTCATAATCAAGCGAATCATTATCATAATCAAAGTAGTCAAATACACTGTCATGATTATAGTAATTTCTGTCTGAATCAGGTGAATTTAAAACTGCGATAATAATAAATACCGCGGATATTATAGAGAGTATAAATCCGACTATTGAAAGTGTCAAACCTATTACAGCCTTTGTATCGGCTTCGTTACCGTTTCTTGTGGACAGTACAAACAGTACAATTCCTGCTATTCCCAGCGGAAATCCTACACACATACAGCATAGTACACAACTTAGTATTCCCACTATCAAACATGCTAGCGAATATTGCTTTTCCAATATTTTCCTCCTTAAATAAAATCATTCAGGCAAATAGACCCGTAAGGTCTTATCTTCATCTTATAAGAAGAACCCTCGCCTAAGAATCCGTCCATATATGCAACATACTCATCACTGTACTCTTCAGGTACCATTGCCATTATCACTCCTGCAAAGCCTCCACCATGTACTCTGGTTGCACCTACATTTTTCTCTTTTAAAAATCTCTCTGAAAGTGCAAGTGCCACAGTGATACCCTGTTCGTTCGGTGCGGTATTTGTATACACATTCTGAAGATACTTCCATGACGAATTGCCGCTTTCGGTTATATTTTTCAAGAATGTATCAAAGTCATTATGTGTAAGTGCATTAACCTCAGCCTCCACTCTCTTGTTCTCATCAAAGAAATGTATGCTCCTTAACACCGCTCTGTCATTTGCATACTCTCTTATCTGTGGCAAATTGTTGTAAAATTCCCCTTCATCCACCTCAGACAATGTATTTTTACCGAAGTACTCAGCCACTTTCTTCATCTCTGACGGTATGGATGAGTAATCTGCAGAAAGGTCGGCATGCCCTCTTCCTGTTTGAACTATAATAAGATCATGCTTTGCAGCTGAAAAGTCAAAATCTATCTCTGTAACCTCGGGCATATCCGGATTTTTAAAGTCAATACTTATCAGTCCGCCGTAGGCACAACACATCTGGTCCAAAAGTCCGCTTGCCTTATCCCAATAGTGATTCTCTGCATACTTTCCTATATATGCATAATCCGTCTTTGAGAGTTTCCCGTCATTGAACAGTGTATTTATTATCTGGCAGATAAGAGTCTCAAACGCTGCAGATGAGCTTACACCTGCACTTGAGATAACATTACTTGTGATATATGCATCAAATCCGCCTATCTTGGCATTTCTTTCTATGAAGCCCGCCAAAATTCCTTTAAGCAACTCCTTAGTTCCTACCTTTTCAACTCCCGGTTTTATATCGTTTATATCTATACTAAACTTTTGTGAAAATGATTCACTCACAATATTTACAATATTTGAACCGTTATCCGCCGCAGCCGCTATACAGTCAAGGTTTATACTGCCTCCAAGCACCTTGCCGTTGTTGTGGTCCGTATGATTTCCCGAGATCTCGGTTCTTCCCGGAGATGAGAACAGTTTAACATCTTTTTCGCCGAATTCTCTTACAAATCCTTGTAAAACATCTTCATATCTCTTTAAATTATCCTTAACTCCCGACTTGGTATATAATTTTTCCAATAAATCCTGCCCTTTGTTTTCCAACGCGGCCTTTGTATCAAGTAAATTCATAAAACCCTCGCTCTATATTAGTAAAACAAGTTCTAAATAACTTCATGTTTTCTAAAATTAGTTTATCATAAAATCAAAAAAAGTACACAATTATTATTGTGTACTTTTAATTTATCCTACTGCGATGACTATACCTCCGTCACCTGCATACAATGTCGCAACTCCTGCACCGTTTACAATCTTTATATCCTTAAACTTACATGACTTTCTGAAAAGATCGGCCACATATTCGCCTCTCTCCAAATTGTTTATATGTGTGATACATACAGTCTTCTCGAATGCATCATCTCCAGCCTCATTTATGGCTATCTCTACCATCTTTGCAAGTGCCTTTTGCATACCTCTTTGTTGGTCTTTTTTTATTATCACGCCGTCCTCGGCACCCATTATAGGCTTTATATTAAGGGCTGATGCTATAAATGCGGTAACTGCAGAAAGTCTTCCGTTTTTCCTTAATGTATCGAGAGCCTCAATAACAAAGTATGTCTTCATCTCATCTCTAAGCTTGGTGATTTTCTTTGAAATCTCCTCAAATCCAAGCCCCTGCTTACAAAGTTTGTCAAGTTCCAACATCAGTCTGTACTGACCTGCGGAAGCCGACTTTGATGAAAGCACCAAAATATCCTTGTGGTCATGCTCTTCTTCATAGAGCTTCTTTCCAACCTCCGCACTTTGCCAGCTTCCGCTCAAATGTTCTGAAAGTGTCACCACAAAAGCCATGTCGCTATCACATTCCATAGCTTCTTTGAAAGCCTCCGGAGACGGACAGGCACTCTTTGCTCCTATCTTTGACTCCGCCATTCTTTTTATAAAATCTTTTTGATTAAATTTATCATCATCTTTAACACTGTAATCTCCGATTTCAAGTGTGAGAGGTACAATGACTATATTGTCATCTTTCTTCAGATTATCATCCAAATCGGTACAACTGTCTCCAATCAATCTATATGTCATATATCTCAACTCCGTTTAATGTAGTTTCAAAAACTACATTCATTATAATTATACCGCCTATATAAGTCAAGTTATAAGTAAAAATATAACCACACATATCTCACCTTATTTTTATAAAATATCTTGATATTTTACAGATATATGGTAGAATCTTTAGATGCATAAGGCAATACGCTTTATGTAAATTATTTACAAAAGAGGTTTTGCAAAATGAAATTAAGCGCAAGAAATCAATTCAAAGGAATTGTTACTAATGTTAACGAAGGTGCTGTAAACGGTATAGTATCCATCAAGGTAAATGACGAGGTCGTTTCATCCACTATTTCAATGAACGCCATCAAGGAATTGGGACTTAAAGAGGGTGTTGAAGCTGTTGCCATTATCAAGGCTACAGAAGTTATGATTGCAACTGAGCTTCCGAAGATATCTGCAAGAAACAAATTCAAAGGTACAATAAAGAATATTCAGGTAGGTGCCGTAAACGATATCGTGACTCTTGAAACAAATCTCGGTATAGTTTCTTCTACAATTTCAAAAAATGCTGTAGAAGAGCTTGAGCTTACTGTAGGTAAGGAAGCATATGCAATTATCAAGGCCACATCTGTTATGGTAGGTGTTGAATAATATACAAAAGAGGCTGTCAATCCGACAGCCTCCTTTTTTATTTAAGTTTTAACATAAGTTCATTGCTTCTTTTTATAAATGCAGTCATTCTCTCAGGTGAGAGCGGGCTATGTGATATGGAAGCCATATCATAGAGCTGCTCACAAATCATATTAAAATACTCTTTGTGACTGTCTGATAAGAGTTCCTTTACAAGCGGATGATTTGCATTAAGTACAAGTGTCTCTCCTTCGCCTCCGAACATGGAAGGGTCCATTCCCATCATACCGTACTGCTTCATCATCTCCTTCATTCTTCTGCTCTCTTCAGATATCGTGATAACCGAAGAAATCTCATCATTCTTCAGATGCTCCACGCTTACCTTAAGCTTATCATTGTGAAGTGCGCTCTTTACCTTCTCACATAATTCATCATAAGCCTTCTTTGATTCCTCGCTTATATCCTCACTTCTCATATCATCGCTGACATCGGAGTCGATTCTTAAGAACTTTACATCTCCTCTCTTCATTTCAAGAGTCGATATAAAAGGTACGTCTATACTGTGCGGAAGTACTACAGCATCCTTGCCTGCCGATTTGAAGATATTTACATACTGACTCTGCTCTTTTACATCGTTTACATAAAAGATATCGGTCTTTTTCTCTTCATTTTCCTTTGCCTTTTCATCACTGTCCGTTTTCTTATCTGCAGAATCACTCTCAGGCTCATCAGACTTGTTTTCTTTTATAAGCTCATCAACTGTAAGGTATTTGTCATTTATGGTCTTGAATAAAATGTAATCCTCCACCTTCTTGCCGAACTTCTCATCTTTTAAGTATCCGTACTTTATAAAAGGTGCTATATCATCCCAGTACGTCTCATACTTATCTCTCTCGGTCTTGCACATTCCGGAAAGCTTGTCCGCCACCTTCTTTGCAATATACTCTGAGATTTTCTTTACAGAACCGTCATTTTGCAATGCTGATCTTGATACATTAAGAGGAATATCCGCACTGTCTATTACACCCTTTAACAGCAGTAAAAACTCAGGAATAACTTCTTTTATATTGTCGGCAATAAATACCTGATTGTTGTAAAGCTTTATAGTACCCTCTATAGAGTCGTACTCGCTGTTTATCTTAGGGAAGTAAAGTATACCTTTCAGATTGAAAGGGTAATCCATATTCAAATGGATCCAGAAAAGCGGCTCCTTGTAGTCCATAAACACTTTTCTGTAGAATTCGATATACTCCTCGTCGCTGCACTCGTTAGGATGCTTTGTCCAAAGCGGATGTATATCATTTATCGGAACAGGACGCTTTACTATTTTTACCTTTTCCTTTGCGGGTTCCACTTCCACAACTTCTTTGGTGCCGTCTTCTTTTTCCTTTTCCTCAGTCTTTGCAGGCTCTATGATATTCTCTATAACGGTATCGGTATCCAAAAGCTCCGATTTATCTATTATCTCTGAAGCTTCTTCGGCATCAATATCCTTTAGGAAAATCTCTTCAGGCATAAAGGAACAGTATTTGTTTAAAATTTCTCTTACTCTGAACTCGTTTGCAAACTCGTGGCAGTTCTCATTCAGATAAAGTGTGATGGAAGTTCCTCTTGTAGCTTTATCTCCTTCACCCATTTCAAACTCAAGACCGCCGTCACTTACCCAATGGACAGGCTTTGAGCCTTCCTTATATGACAATGTATCTATAGTCACCTTATCGGCAACCATAAATGCGGAATAAAATCCGAGTCCGAAATGTCCTATTATCTGTTCTTCATTTGCCTTGTCCTTATACTTTTCTATAAAATCAACCGCTCCTGAAAAAGCTATTTGATTTATATACTTTTCAACTTCTTCCTCGGTCATACCTATACCGTTGTCAATAAAACGGATAATCTTTTGCTTTGGACTGATTTCAACTTCAATCTTATACTTCTCATCTTCAGGCTTTGTAAACTCACCTGCAAGACTTAATTTTTTCAGTTTTGTTATTGCATCTGTTGCATTTGATATCAACTCTCTAACAAATATATCATGATCTGAATACAGCCATTTTTTTATAATCGGAAAAATATTTTCACTGTTTATTGATAAATTTCCCTTTTTCATGTCATCACCTCTCAAATAAATTAGCAAATGCTTCACATTTGCCTGATATATCTATTATATCAACCAAAATACAAATGTCAATAAAAAATTAGCACTCAAGTAACTCAAGTGCTAATAGCTTTAATTTTATTCAACCAATTTATCAAGTTCCTTTACGGATTCGGTTTCGCTTGCCACTATATGGCTTGCTTTTGATGCGTACTGGTTTACTGCTCCCTGTGACTTCTTGATATTTTGCATTGTACCCGGTCCTGCAACACAGCCTCCCGGACAAGCCATACCTTCAAGAAGATATCCCGGGTATTTTCCGGCCTTTGCCATCATTACCATCTTCCTACAGTCAACCAATCCCTCCGCATTCATAACCTTAACTTCTTTGTCAGGATATTGCTTCTTTATAACACCTACTACCGCCTTTGCAACTCCTCCCGCTACGGCAAAGTTTCTTCCGGCTGTAGAAGCGTCGTTGACACCGTTAGGATCTTCCTCAAGATTTTCAATATCTATATGCTTTGCATCAAAGATTCCGGCCATCTCCTCAAATGTCAGTACAAAGTCCACCTCACTTCTAACCTCTGTCCACATAGCCTCAAGCTTCTTTGCGGAGCAAGGTCCTATAAATACAACCTTACCGTCAGGATGATGTTTCTTTATAAGTCTGGCTGTCAGTGTCATAGGTGTAAGCGCCATTGATATACAATTTGCCTGATCCGGGAATACCTTCTTTGCCATCAATGCCCATGAAGGACAACATGATGTACCCATAAAAGGCAACTTTTCAGGAACCTCGGAAAGGAAGTCCTCGGCCTCTTGAGTGGCACAAAGATCGGCACCTATTGCAACCTCAAATACGTCCGCAAATCCGAGCGCTTTCATAGCCGCACGAAGTTTTCCCGGTGTAACCTTAGGTCCGAACTGTCCTACGAATGCAGGTGCAATCGCCGCATATACTCTCTCTCCCGACTGTATGGCTCTGATAGTCTGGAAAATCTGTGACTTGTCCGATATAGCACCGAAAGGACAGTTTACAAGACATTGTCCGCAGGATACACATTTGTCATAGTCTATATCGGCCTTTCCGTTCTCATCTGATGAAATGGCGTCCATACCGCATGAAGCCGCACAAGGTCTTGTCTGTATTATTATTGCATTGTAAGCACAGACATTTGCACATCTTCCGCATTTGATACACTTTTCCTGATTGATGCTTGAAAAGCCGCTTTCTTTGTGAATGCTTACTGCACCTGTAGGACAAACCTCTGCACAAGGATGTGCAAGACAACCCTGACAGCCGTTGGTAACATAGACTCTTTTCTCCACACAGCCGTGACAGGCAAACTTTATAATATTGATCAACGGTGGTGTATAATATGTTTCAGCCTTATCAGCCAGTTCTATACCCTCTGAAAGCGGGGCATGATTTGCTGCACTTCTGTAAGGCAATCCCATAGCAAGTCTTAATCTCTCTCCGACTATAGCTCTCTCCAGGAAAACATTGTTTCTAAAATTTCCAACCTCACCCGGAATTATCTTATACGGAAGTTCTTCTATTCTCTTATCTACAGGCCACTCCGTGTGGTATGCCATTCTTGCAACTTCCCTAAAGATTCTGTGCCTTATTTCCTGAATTCTTGTTTCAACACCTCTCACAATATTCCTCCACTAAATAAATCCTTTGTTAAGAGACGGGTAACCGCCTCAATGAGCAGTTATATTTTACTATATCCAAAATATAAAATAAAGTAAGGTTCGTTATTTCTTTGGCAATTTCATGTTTTTTATAAGAAACAGCCAAATTTAAATATAAAAACGCAAAAAGGCAGGCTATATAGCCTGCCCAAAATGTTTATACACTATAGACTTAAGAATATGTCTAAATTAGTTTTCTTTCTTCTTTGTAGCCACTACAAAAGCACCGCCTACAGCTGAAAGACCGAGTAATGCCGCATATAATCCCATTGCTGAAGCATCTGCTGTCTTTGGAACATTTAATCTGCCTCTCTTAGCGGCTGTAACATCTCCCTTTGTTGCACCGTTGTTGTTAGCGCCTGCAGGTCCTACATTTTTTGTATTTGTATTTACATTAGCTGTATTTGAGTTGTATGAGTTTCCGTTAGGTCCTACATTGTTTGTAGTATTTGTATTGTTTGTGCTTACAGGTCTTGCACTTCCACCGCCGTAACTTGAACCGCCTGATGATCTTCCTTTGCTTGATGAAGATGATGAAGCGTTAGAAATTGTTGCATTTGAAATTGTTGCATTGCTGAAAGTAGCTCTTCTGATTTGGGTTTCAGTAGCTGCACCCGGTGTGATAACCTGTGAAGGTGCCTTCTGTCCCTCGCCTACGATAACTATTCTGGTATTACCGTCCTCGATAACCTGTGAATTAACACCTCTTGGAGCAGTAACTACTGTCGACTGACTTGGTGTAATAACCTCTGAAGGTGCACCGAAAGCCACCATACCGCCTGAAATTAAGCCTAAAGCCAAGCCTACTGAAACAACTACCTTTTTAATGTTTAATAAACGCATGAATGATATCTCCTTTTTTTACAAACTTTATTTCGTTGGCACTAATATAGACCTATATGAATAGAATTTCAACCCCTTTATTCAATCTGTAACATTATAGTAAGAATTCTTACAATGATGATACAGATTATTTTATTATTTTAAAATAGCAATAAAATAACAGTTCGGACCTGTCATAAAAACGATTTATATATAAAAGGAACAGAATTTTAGCATAAAAATTGCTCCACATATGAAGCCATACATATATGAAGCAATTATTTAAATCAATATATTATTGGGCATCTGCATCAAGCTTTGACGCCCTGGCTTCAACTTCTTTTTTCTGGATATCACCCGGAGTCTGCTCATATCTTGCAAACTCATAGCTGAACACACCCATACCGCCTGTCATAGAACGAAGCTCAGTATTGTATCCGAACATTTCAAGCATAGGAACATCCGCCTTAATAAGCTGCTTTCCGTGGTTGACCGACTCCATACCGAGTACTCTGCCGCGCCTCTTATTAAGATCTCCCATAACATCACCTGTGAATTTGTCAGGTACTATTACGCTGACTGTATATATAGGTTCCAAGAGTACAGGAGCGGCCTTCATAAATCCGTCCTTAAATGCAATAGTTGCAGCCATCTTAAATGCCATCTCGGATGAATCGACAGGGTGGTATGAACCATCCAAAAGCACAGCCTTAACACCTACTACAGGATATGCGGCCAAAGGTCCCTTAACGCAGCACTCCGCAATACCTTTTTCTACAGCAGGGAAATAGTTTTTCGGAACGGAACCTCCGAATACAGTCTCCTCAAATACATACGGCTTTTCAAGATCTCCCGAAGGCTCGAAGCTCATCTTAACATCACCGAACTGTCCGTGTCCGCCTGACTGCTTCTTATATCTTCCTGCCGCCTCAACCTTTTGTCTGATAGTCTCTTTGAAGGCCACCTTAGGTCTTGAAAGCTCTATCTTAACCTTATATCTGTCTAAAAGTTTACTAACCACAACTTCAAGCTGCTGGTCGCCTATACCGTATATAAGAGTCTGTCTGTTTGCAGTATCGTTTACATGCTTTAGAGTCAAATCCTCTTCCATAAGCTTTGACAAACCTGATGAAAGTTTATCTTCTTCACCCTTATTTACTATCTTATATCTCATACATGTATACGGTGATGAAATCTTAGGACCGTGATAAAGTATAGGAGCGCTCTTAAGTGCGATAGTATCACCTGTTGTTGTCACACTGAGTTTTGCCATAGCACCGATATCACCTGCTACAAGCTCAGGTACTTCTATGGCACTCTTACCTCTGAGTACATATATCTTTCCGGACTTTTCTTCCGTTTCCTTACCTACATTGTAGATTGCACTGTCAGGCTTAAGTGTACCTGTACATACCTTAACAAGTGAATACTTTCCGATAAACGGATCCACTATTGTCTTAAACACTCTTGCAGACAGTGAAACATCCTTGTTGTACTTTGCTGTGAAATGCTCGCCATTGCTTACATCCACGCCTACACATTCCTTAAAATCAGGTGATGGGAAATACTTTTCAATAGCCATCATAAGTGCCTTAAATCCTTGTGCATCGATTCCCGAACCCATCATAACAGGCACTATATCTCCGTTGCAAATATTATCCTTGAGTGCGCCTGAGATTTCTTCATCACTGAAGCCTTCACCTGAAAGATATCTTTCCATATACTCTTCACTGGTCTCGGCAACAGCCTCCATAAGCGCTTCTCTTGCAATCTTAAGGTTTGCCTCTACATAATCAGGTATCTCACACTCAACATAATCCGATAAATGTGTAAATCTTCTACCTTTCATCTTTACAACATTTACAAATCCTACGAATTTTTCATTCTCTCTGATCGGAAGATGGAATGGAGCCACTTTTCTTCCGAAGCGTGTCTCAAGCTTCAAAAGCAGTTCACGATAGCTCGCCTTGTCATCATCCATATTTGTTACAAAGAATATTCTCGGTAATCCGTACTCCTCACAAATTTCCCATGCTTTTACGGTACCTACTTCTATTCCCGCTTTACAATTGACTACAATGATGGCTGCATCTGCAGCAGATACGGCTTCTTCCACCTCGCCTACAAAGTCAAAATATCCCGGAGTATCCAAAAGATTTATCTTCAAGCTTCCGGATTCGCCCTCATATTCTACCGGAACCAAAGAAGTACTGATGGAAAAACCTCTTTTTATTTCTTCCTTGTCATAGTCGCTTATGGTATTTCCGCTTGAAATGCTTCCCATCTTGGAAATATTTCCCGCTACAAAGCTCATAGCCTCCGCCACTGTAGTCTTGCCCGAGCCTCCATGACCAAGTAATACGACATTACGAATTTGTTTAGTTTCATAAACCTTCATAAGAGAATCCCTCCTTTTTCGTCAATAGACTTTCTGATAAAGATATTTTACTAAACAAACAATAAAATTTCAAGTTTTATATTCAATTTATACAATGTATTTTACATTTTTTTTATAGTTAAATTGTTAGAATATTTTATAATATTTTGGTGCAATTATACCATTTTAGTAAAGTTAAATAGTATACAATCTCCTTTTTCTTTTATCACTTTAAATCATTAAAGTAAAATTGTTGACTAATGAGTTTAAATGTAATAGACTTCATATGTCAAAGTTAAGCGGAAACGGAGGATTATGAAGTACAATAATATAGCCTTCATAGGCTTTGGGCTTATAGGCGGCTCCATAGCAAGGGCAATAAAAAAATACAGACCTATATCAAAAATCTATGCCTATACAAATAACAGCCTTGAACTTTCAAAGGGTAAAAGTGACGGAGTAATTGATGTTATTTTGGAAGATATAGATACCTCACTTTCAGAATGTGACATTATATTTTTATGTACTCCGGTAGAGTTTAATGAGTATTACCTTGAAAAGATAAAACCTTATATTAAGAAAGAAAGTATAGTGACGGATGTAGGTTCCACAAAATCATCCATTCATAATCTTGCAAAAAAGCTTGATATGGAAGAAGTTTTTATAGGCGGTCATCCTATGGCAGGTTCCGAAAAAACGGGCTATGCGGCGTCTGATGCACTGCTTTTGGAAAATGCCTACTATATGATTACGCCTTCATCAAAGACTCCCAAAGAAAAACTTGATGTACTGACAGATATTGTTGCAATGATAAAGGCCATTCCTTTTGTAATAGACTATCAAAAACATGACAATGTGGTAGCTACAGTCAGTCACCTGCCGCATATACTTGCAGCCGCTTTGGTAAATCTCGTAAAGGACAACGATTACAGCGATGAGGTGATGAAAAGAGTTGCCGCAGGCGGCTTTAAGGATATAACAAGGATTGCGGCGGCTTCTCCCGTTATGTGGGAGCAGATATGCATGGTAAACTCGGTGCCTATAAATAAGATACTGAGAAAATACATTGATATGCTTGAGGATGTATACGCACATCTGTCTGACAAATCAAGTCTTTATATCAACGACATGTTTGAAAAATCGGGAGAGTACAGAAACTCCTTTGACTCAAACTCTCAGGGAGTCATTATTTCAAAACATGATATCAGTGTGCATATACAGGATAAACCCGGTGCGATATCCGTTATTTCAGCGATACTGGCAGCAAACTCAATCAGTATCAAAAATATAGGTATCAATCACAACAGAGAAAAGGGCGAAGGTGCTTTAAACATCTCATTTTACGATGCGAATTCCTGTGAAATGGCAGGTAAATTGTTAAGAGAATATAATTATACGGTACTATAACGGAGGTAATATGATAAAAGGCAAATTAAGAGTTCCCGGAGACAAGTCAATCTCACACAGAGCCGCGATGTTCGGCTCTATAGCCAAGGGAACAACCAATATAAAAGGGTTTTTGACAGGAGCGGACTGTATTTCCACTATTTCGATATTCAAAAAGATGGGAATTGATATAGAACTTAACAACACCTCGGTAAAAGTACACGGAAAGGGACTTTACGGTCTTACCTGTCCACATGAGGTACTTGACTGCGGCAACAGCGGCACTACAACAAGACTTGTAAGCGGAATACTCTCGGCACAAAACTTTACATCTGTGCTTACAGGTGATAAATCCATACAAAAAAGACCGATGAATCGAATAATTACACCGCTTTCAATGATGGGAGCCGATATAAAAAGTAATGACGGATTTGCGCCTCTTACCATTACAGGAAGTTCTCTTCACGGTATCAGGTACAACTCTCCTCTAGCAAGTGCACAGGTAAAATCCGCAATACTGCTTGCCGGATTATATGCGTCAAGCCCTACTTGTGTAGTGGAACCTGCAAAATCAAGAGACCATACTGAACTGATGTTAAAAAAATTCGGTGCAGATTTAACCGCTACCAAAACAAGCGTAACAATAAATCCATGCAGTGAACTTTTTGCAAATGATATAGATGTACCTTCAGATACATCTTCAGCCGCATTCTTTATGGCTGCCGCAATACTGGTTCCGGGTTCGGAGCTGATACTTGAAAATGTAGGTATCAATCCTACAAGAGACGGTATCATAAGAGTATTAAAAGATATGGGCGCAAATATTGAAATAATAAATCAAACTGATTCTTTTGAACCTGTAGCGGATATAAAGGTGACTTATTCAAAGCTTCATTCAACCTGCATCAAAGGAGATATAATACCGACACTTATAGATGAACTTCCTCTGCTTGCGGCTCTTGCTTCACTTGCCGAGGGTACCACTGTTATAAAAGATGCAGAGGAACTTAAAGTAAAAGAGTCAAACAGAATACGTGTGATGTGTGAGGAGCTTTCCAAGCTCGGTGTAGATGTAATTGAAACAAAAGACGGTATGGAAATTAAAGGAACCGATAAGCTTAAAGGCAATGTCACAATAGCCACTCATGATGACCACAGAATTGCAATGACCTTTGCCGTTTTAAACCTTATATCTGACGGAGAGATAAGACTTGATAATAAAAATTGTGTGGAAATATCATATCCTGAATTTTTCAACGATTTGAATAAAGTGAATGTATAAAAATAACCGCCACCCATATGATTTTACTCTCATATAGGTGGCGGTGTTATTTACTTTTGATGTCCGAAAATCATTGCCACATAGTAACAGCCGTTACTGTAGTAATAACCTACACCTGCATATATTGTAGATGCCGGCAGATTCTCTATAAAGCCCTCACTCTGAAGCATAAGCTCATTGTGCTTAGGTGAATTCTTGAATGCGTTTATCTTCATATCTGTAGATGCCGAATCATCATATGTAAGTATCTCGGATACTCCTACATAATTATTTGCGATATTGTTTACAGTGGAAAAGCTCTGTCCGTCAGGTCTTATATGTGAGAAAGATACCGCAGCCTCCATAGCTCTTTGCTGTGCGGCAGCCATAAGCTCATTGCTTACCACCATCTGTGGAAGTCCTTTAGACTTTCTGTATTCGTTAAGCTTTAAGAAAAGGTCCGCTCTCTCTCCCATATTCTCACCGCTTATACCCTGTGCTATACTAAGTCCCGCTTCTCCGGACTTTGTCATTACAACTCCGTTTTGTACCCATGCTCCTTCGGCATTCAAATCATATCCGTCAGGAGATTTTGTACTCTTTAACATTGCACTGTATGGGAAACTTTTATTGCTTCCGTCATTAAAAAAGTATGACTTTCCGTCAATCCACTGCCATCCTGTGAGTGTATATCCCTTTGAATTGAAATAATACCAATTACCGTCAATATTTCTCCACTGTGATACCGGATATTTATAATCGTCTGCTATATACCACCATCCCTTTGAATCGTGCTCCCAACTTGCAGCATATGCAGCTACCGACATTCCCATGCTCATGCCGAGTGCGGCAGCCAAAACAACCATTCCTCTTTTCATTTTTCCTCCTACATCTTTTACAAATATGCACTGTCAGTCATAAAATATATTTTACATATGTTAATTTCTTAGGTATAATACGACCGATACCGAATTGACCGATCTTTTCGGTATCATATATATTATAGCTTTTATACAATCAAATTATATCAGATACATAAGTCATTTCATATAGCTTATTTATGTATCTTTTATAAATTTAATTGTAAGAAATACACAAAGGAAAGGAAAATATGAGTCAAGAAAAATTTGATTTGGACGCTGCACTTAAAAATCTTAACAATACTTCAGCTCCTCAAAAAAGAAACGGAACAATAAAAAAGAAAAATGCCGTCAGTATAAAACCCGACTACAGATATGAAGCTTGTAACGACTCTTTCCCATGTACAAACTGCGGAAAGATAATTACACCTGAGGGCGCAGGCACACATCACAGAAACCACTGCCCTTATTGTCTTTGTTCCATTCATGTTGACAATGAACCGGGGGACAGGAAAAGTGACTGTAAAGGCATTATGGAACCTATTTCCATATGGGTTAAGGACAAGGGTGAATGGGCAATCGTTCACAGATGTAAAAAATGCGGTAAACTTAATACAAACAGAAGTGCGGCAGACGACAATCCGCTACTTTTGATGTCAATAGCCGTAAGACCTTTGGCTTCACCGCCTTTCCCTCTGCATTTATTGGAGGATGTTATAAACAAATAATCAAATATGGCAAAGACCAAAAACGGACTTTGCCATATATTTTATACTTATTCAGTTACTTCTTCTTTTCTGATTTCCTTTGTTCTTATCTCCTTGCAGATCATATCTACAAAGTCTGAAAGCTTCTTGCTTCCTTCATCTCCTGCAAACCTGCTTCTTACAGATACGCTTCCCTCAGTCTCTTCCTTTTCACCTACTACAAGCATATACGGAAGTCTTGCAAGTCTTGCATCTCTTATCTTAAAGCCGATTTTTTCAGTTCTTGTATCGACAGTAGCGTCTACACCATTTTTCTTAAGCTCTTTTAGCACTGAGTTTGCATAGTCCGCATACTTATCTGATATAGGAAGTATTCTTACCTGCTCAGGACATAACCATGTAGGGAACTTACCCGCATACTTCTCAATAAGCCATGCAAGTGTTCTCTCATAGCAACCGAGAGACGTTCTGTGTACAATATAAGGTCTTACCTTTGCACCGTTTTGGTCGATATAGTAAAGGTCGAAATTCTCTGCAATAGCTGCATCAAGCTGAATTGTAACCATTGTATCCTCTTTGCCGTAAACATTCTTTGCCTGAATATCAATCTTAGGTCCGTAGAATGCAGCCTCACCGTCAGCCTCTGTAAACGGAAGTCCCTTCTCTACAAGAATATTTCTAAGAGCGGCCTGTGTACCTTCCCAGTAAGCCTCATCTCCCAGATATTTCTCCTTATTGTTCTTATCCCACTTTGAAAGTCTGAATGTTACATCATCTCTAAGTCCTAAAGTTTCAAGTACATATATTGCAAGGTTAAGACAGCTTTGTAACTCTTCCTCGGCCTGATCAGGTCTGATTACATTGTGACCTTCGGAAATAGTAAACTGTCTTACTCTTGTAAGTCCGTGCATCTCACCTGAATCTTCATTTCTGAAAAGTGTGGATGTTTCACCCATACGGTAAGGAAGATCTCTGTATGACTTTTGTGTATTCTTGTATACATAGTACTGGAACGGACATGTCATAGGTCTGAGTGCAAGTATTTCTCCGTCATGCTGAGGATCTCCCAAAATAAACATACCGTCCTGATAGTGATCCCAGTGACCTGAAATCTTATAGAGATCCGACTTTGCCATAAGAGGTGTCTTTGTTCTTACATAGCCCCACTCGTTGTCCTCAAGGTCCTCAATCCATCTTTGAAGTTTCTGAATCATCTTTGTACCCTTTGGAAGCATAAGAGGAAGTCCCTGACCTACCACATCTACAGTGGTAAAAAGCTCCATCTCTCTACCAAGCTTATTGTGGTCTCTAAGCTTGATATCCTCAAGATGCTTTAAATATGCTTCAAGCTCTTCTTTTGAGTTGTATGCGGTACCGTAGATTCTTTGAAGTCTTGCCTTGTTTGAATCGCCTCTCCAATATGCCATTGATGATGAAACAAGCTTAAATGCCTTTATATCCTTTGTTCTTTGAAGGTGAGGTCCTGCACAAAGATCTGTGAAATCTCCCTGCTTATAGAAAGATATCTTCTCACCCTCCGGCAGATCCTTTATAAGCTCCACCTTGTAAGGCTCATTTTTTTCTTCCATAAACTTGATTGCTTCTTCTCTCGGAAGCTCAAATCTCTCTATAGCCTCACCCTCTTTTATTATCTTTTTCATTTCGGCTTCAAGCTTGTCAAGGTCGTCTCTTGAAAACGGTTCATGCTCAAAATCATAGTAAAAACCTTCAGCAATGCTTGGTCCTATAGCAAGCTTTGACTGCGGGAAAACTCTTTTTACAGCCTGAGCAAGCACATGTGAAGTAGTATGTCTTATAACTGAAAGTCCCTTTTCATCTTTTAATGTAATAAGATTCAGTTCACAGTCACTGTCTATCTCATCTCGCAGGTCATGCATTACACCGTTTACTTCACCTGCAACCACACTTCTTGCAAGTCCTTCGCTTATGTCCTTAGCTATATCAATAATACTTTTCTTGCTGTCGTACTCTTTAACTGAGCCGTCTTTTAATGTTACTTTCATCTTTCCTCCATTCAAACTACAAAAAATCGCCCTCAAACTCTCGTTTAAGGGCGATGTACGCGGTTCCACCTTAATTCGGATATATAATATCCCTCATTTGATTATAACGGAATCACCGTGCTCTATTAAAGCCACTCCGAGACGGTCTTCACATATACATCCGTAAGTTGCTCTCAGCCCTGCAACTCTCTCTGTAAGTTCAATATATGCTACTCTTCTCTTCTTCGTTTATGCACCATATGATATTACTTGATTTTATCTTTGTCAAGTATTATTACATCTTTTTTGCTTCCAAGTCCTCTAAATATCTGAGCATTCCCTCTACGGCCACCTTAGCCTGTGATACTGCATTTACTACAGTCTTTGAGCCGAGTACTACATCACCTGCCGCAAACACGCCGTCAACTGTTGTCATACAGTTTTCATCAACTATCAAAAGTCCCTTATCCGACGCCTTTAATCCTTCAGTTGTAAGTACAAGCTTGTTTTTAGGTCCGTTACTTACAGATATGATTGTAGAATCCGCTTCTACATAGTCAAGATCCTTCTCATATCCGATTACATTGTTCTCTTCATCAAATATAGCCGTCTTAAATACAGGCCCGTCATAGGTAATGGCGTCTATAGCCTTACCGAATATAAACTCGGCACCTTCATACTTTGCAGCCTCGACTTCAACCGAGTTTGCAGCAACTCTCTTGCTTCTGGCATAGAGCTTAACGGATCTTGAACCTCTTCTAAGAGCCGTTCTTGCCACATCCATTGCGGCATTTCCCATTCCGATAATGGCAACGCTCTCACCAAGTTTATGTCCGTCAGGATTTGCAAGATAGTCCACACTGAAATGAACATTAGGCAAACTCTCACCTGCAATACCCAGAGTCTTTGCTCTCCACACGCCTGTACCTACAAATACGGCTTTGTATCCGTCTCTGAAGAGGTCTTTTATCTCCAAAGCACCTCCTACAGCGGTATTGTTTCTTATCTTAATGCCTATCTCTTCCATCTTGTCGTAGTATCTCTTCATAAGTGACTTCGGCAATCTGAAATCAGGAATACCGTACTGAAGCACTCCGCCGATACTGTTTCTCTCATCAAAGATAGTTACATCATAACCTTCCTTTATCATCTTGATGGCAACGGTCATTCCGGCAGGACCTCCGCCTATTACGGCAACCATGATATTCTTTCTCGGCTTTTTGACAAATTCCATTCTGTCAAGATAAAAATCGGATATAAACCTTTCTATATCACAGAATCTGACAGGATTGTTTTTTCTGTTCATTATACAGTTTCCAAGGCACTGAGCTTCGTGGTCGCAAACTATTGAACAAACAAGTGAAAGCGGATTGTTCTCAAAGAGAATCTCACCGGCTTCCATTATCTTCCCTTCTTTAAAAAGTGCTATAACCTGCGGTATTGATGTAGTCACAGGGCAATGCATACTACACAGCGGCTTCTTACACTGTAAGCACTTATTTGCTTCATTCACTATATGTAATCCCATATTTTACCTCTTACTTCTACAAACTATTATAAGACCGGATAAGTTTACAGCGTAAAATTAAATTTTTCAATAAAGTATCTTATAAAATACATATAGATATTTTTTTATCAATATTTCACAGATCCGTTGACAATTTATATACAACTATTCTAATTATTCTTCTCCGAAATATTTTTTGAAACATTTGAAAGTCTCTTCGCTGATATAATGCTCTATTCTGCAAGCATCCTCTATAGCGGTTTCCTTGCTTACTCCCATCTTTTGTAAAATTCTGCCAAGTACATTATGTCTTTCAAGTGTAGATGAGGCAATTTCCATTCCCTTATCGGTAAGTGTGATATGTCCTTCGTTATTCACTTCGACATATCCGTTCTCTCTGAATTTTTTCATCTGCTCACTTATAGTAGGCTTTGAATATCCCATCTCTCTGGCAATATCCACAGCTCTTACAACACCGATTCTGTTTTTCAGTCTGAGAATAGTCTCCAAATACATCTCTGCCGCCTCTTGTATAACCATATATCCTCCTTTTTTATTAAAACTGTTTAAGTATCATTATAACCAAAATAATTGCAAAAATCAATTGTTCACAATCATTTATATCTTTATAAAAACGGACATCCTAAGATGTCCGAAAAAACCATTTAATCCTCAGGCAGTAAGTTTGTCATGCTTGAAAGCGCAATACCTACTGTTGATGCGTTGTGTAAAAATGATGATGTGGCAGGTGCCAAAATTCCCAAGATTCCAAGTCCTATAAGTGAACCGTTGAATCCCATAATAAATCTGAAGTTTGACTCAACACGCTTTGTAAGCTTGTTTGAAAGCTCTTTTAATTTTACAAGCTCGTTAAGATCGTCTGCAGATATACATACATCCGCAATCTCTCTTGCAATTGCCGCACCCTCACTGATAGCAATACCGCAGTCTGCAGCGGAAAGCGCCGGCGAGTCGTTGATACCGTCACCGATCATTATTACGGTTCTTCCCTTTGCCTTTTCCTTTTCAACATAGCTTGCCTTATCCTCAGGCAAAACCTCGGCATAGTACTTATCTACACCGACTTCTTTTGCAATTGCCTCGGCGGTATATTGATTGTCACCTGTCATCATTACAGTCTTTTTGATTCCAAGTGCCTTTAACTTCTTCAAAACATCCTTAGCTTCGGCTCTGAGCGGGTCTGCAATCTCAATAATAGCTGCAAGTCTTCCTGCAATTGCCATAAACAGATGTGAATATCTGTGGTCAAGGTTTTCAACCTTTCTCTTTGCGTCTTCGCTAAGCTGTGCTTTTTCATCCTCGATTACAAAGTGATAACTTCCTATTACAACCTTGTCACCCTCAATTGTACTTGCAATACCGTGTGCAACGATATACTGAACCTCGGAGTGCATCTCCTTATGACGAATCTTTCTTTCCTTAGCCTCTTTTACTACGGCATTGGCTATAGAGTGAGGATAATGCTCCTCAAGACATGCCGCAATCTTTAAAAGCTGATTCTCGTCATCTCCGTCAATTCCGATAACTCTTTGTACCTTAGGGCAGGCATATGTAAGTGTACCCGTCTTATCAAATACAATAGTGTCGGCTTTTGCTATAGCCTCCATGAACTTACCGCCCTTTACGGTGATCTTGTCATTTCCGGCCTCCCTCATTGCTGAAAGCACTGCAAGCGGCATGGAAAGCTTAAGCGCACATGAGAAGTCAACCATCAGAACTGAAAGTGCCCTTGTTATATTTCTTGTAAACAGATATGTAAGTCCTGTTGCAAGAAGCGAATACGGAACAAGTCTGTCTGCAAGTCTGTTTGCCATATTTTCGGTATTTGACTTAAGCTCCTCACTGTCCTCAATCATAGATACAATCTTGTCATATCTGCTCTGCCCGTTTGTAACTGTCGCTCTGAGAAGGCACTCACCCTCTTCAACTACAGTACCGGCATATACTCTTGAACCTGCGCTCTTTTCCACCGGAACGGATTCACCTGTAAGTGAAGCCTGATTCAACATCGCTTCACCGCTTACCATCTCTCCGTCAAGCGGTACTACATTACCTGTATGTACTCTGATAAGATCGCCTGTCTTAACATGTGAAATAGGTACCGACACCTCTTCATTTTCCGTAACAAGCCAAACTTTGTCCACATTAAGTGACATACTTCTTGCAAGGTCGTCTACAGACTTCTTATGAGTCCAATCTTCAAGCTCATTACCTATATCAAGTAACAACATCAAAGAACCTGCTGTTGAGTAATTACCCTGTACAATAGATATAGCCACTGAAAGTGCATCAAGCAAATCAACTTCAAGTTTTCTGCTGACAATACATTTGATTCCTCTCCACACAAGCGGAGCGGCCTTAACAATTGTATATACACTGTTGATAATATTCGGGAAGAACAATCTTCTTACACCGAATGACAAAAGCATTCCAACCATCTTTTCCTGGAACTCTCTTGTTATCTGTCTTCCTGAAGTATTCGGCATATTTTCAAGAAGTGCGGTATCATTATAGTTGAACTTTTTAAGTCTCTTTATAACAGACTCTCTTTTATTATTCTTATAATAAATGGCTACATCACAGGTTCTCTCATATACGACGACTTTTTTTACAAAGTCAAAACCTTCCAAATAATATTGAAGCATATCCGCTTCTTTTATAGTCATTCTCTTTTGAGCCATGCGCACACGCATTCGTCTGCTTGACTCATGTAATATCTTACAATTCACTTTAAACCTCTAATCATTATACTCTAATCTGTTATAATTTAAGGAAGAGTCAAACTCTTCCTTATTATCAAAACTATATTTTCTTAAAAGTATTACTCCTCGATGTTAGCTGCTTCTTCTTTTGCCGCACGCTCTTCGTTGATGTCCTTAGCCTCTGCTAAGATATCGCTTGCATTCTCCTGAACACATGAAACTGTATCCATTACACATTCCTTCATACGAAGTACTGCCGCTGTTCCCTGTGCATAAGCTTTCTTTGCATCCTTGCTTGAAAGCAACTTAATTCCTGCTGTTCCGAAAAATGTACCTGCTGCAAATAAACCTATCTTCTTCCAATCAATTAATAACATATCATACCTCCTGTTAGTGTTCACTAATATTAACAATTTTATTTTGTAAAATTTACTACGCAGATAATATATCATAAAGCAAGGTTCTTGTAAATAGGAAATAGACGCAAAATTAGCCTTTTATCCGCTAATATTGTACTTTTTTAAGTACTTTTTAGTTAGTTTTCACTAATAGTCAGTTAATTCAGTAAGTATTCTCTAACTTTTTCTTAAAAAACTCTTGCATTAAATGTTAGCGTATGCTAACCTATAGAATGTATTTTGACACAACAAGAAGGAGGGGTTTTATGATGCCTTTGCTTATGGCTAATCTAGGCGAGGAATACACGATAAAGCAAATCGGCGGACGCGAGAAGGACAAAACCTTTTTGGCAACATTAGGATTTGTTATTGACGGTAAGATATCTGTTGTGAATGCAATGTCAGGTAACTTAATAGTAAATGTTAAGGATTCCAGAGTTGCAATCAGCAAAGAGCTTGCGTCAAAGATTATGGTCTAGTTAGTTTTTACAATGTAAATATTTTATTTACACAGCAATGGATTTTCCATTATTACGTTTTGAGATTACTTCATATTACAGAAAGGAGAACGAATGGATACTTTAAGAGATGTAAAAATCGGCGAAACAGTAACTGTTGCCAAAGTTCATGGTGAAGGTCCTATAAAGAGAAGAATCATGGACATGGGAGTTACAAAGGGTACAAGCATACATGTACGTAAGGTAGCGCCTCTTGGTGACCCTATCGAGGTTACTGTAAGAGGTTATGAGCTTTCTATCAGAAAAGCTGACGCGGAAAATATTGAAATCACCAGATAAGGAGACAATATGGCAATCAGAATTGCACTTGCCGGAAACCCTAATACCGGTAAAACTACATTATTTAATGCCCTGACAGGTTCCAACCAGACTGTCGGTAACTGGCCGGGCGTTACAGTTGAAAAAAAGGAAGGTAAGTTAAAGGGACATACAGATGTAATTATCACAGACCTTCCGGGTATTTATTCTCTTTCTCCATATACATTGGAAGAAGTTGTAGCAAGAAACTATATCCTCAATGAAAAGCCTGATGCTGTGCTTAATATCATTGACGGTACAAACCTTGAGAGAAACTTATATCTTACTTCACAGGTTACCGAACTTGGTGTTCCTGTGGTTATTGCCGTCAACATGCTTGACGTGCTTGAAAAGAGCGGAAACAAGCTTGACCTTGACAAGATGAGCGAAAGCCTCGGCTGTCCTGTTGTTGAGATTTCGGCACTTAAGAGTACAGGAGTTATGGAAGCTGCCGAAAAGGCCATCTCTCTTGCAAAGTCAAAGACTCTTCCGAAAGAGCAGCATGTATTTGACAAAAACGTAGAGACTGCTGTAAAAGATATCATCAATCTTTTGCCGGGTAATGTACCTGAGCTTCAAAAGAGATGGTACGGAATCAAGCTTTTCCAAAGAGATGCAAAGGCTATTGAACAGCTTAATATATCGGACGATACACTTAACAAGATTGAAAAGGTTATCACAACTTGCGAAGATGCTATGGACGATGAGGCTGAGAGTATTATTACATCTGAGAGATACAACTACATCTCAAATGTAATTGCAAGCTTCTACAAGGTAAAGAACAAGGACTATGTAAGTGTTTCAGACAGGATTGATAAGATCGTTACAAACAGAATCTTAGGTCTTCCGATATTTGCAGCCATCATGTTCCTTGTTTACTATATTTCTATTACCACTATCGGTACAGGAATGACCGACTGGGTAAATGATGAATTGATCGCAAACATTATACAGCCGGGCATTCAAGGCTTTTTAGAGTCTGTAGGCGCTGCAGAGTGGCTTGTAGGACTTATTGTAAACGGTATCGTAGCCGGTGTAGGTGCGGTTCTCGGTTTCCTTCCTCAGATGCTTACACTGTTCTTCTTCCTCGCTATATTGGAGGGTTGCGGATATATGGCAAGAATCGCCTTCGTTATGGACAGAGTATTCAGAAGATTCGGTCTTTCAGGTAAGAGCTTTATCCCGATTCTTATCGGTACAGGTTGCGGTGTTCCGGGAATTATGGCTTCAAGAACTATTGAAAGTGAACATGACAGAAGAATGACGGTTATTACAACTACATTTATTCCATGTTCTGCAAAGCTTCCTGTTATAGCACTTATATCAGGTGCATTGTTTGATAACTCACCGTGGGTTGCTTCATCAGCTTACTTTGTAGGTATTGCGGCTATTGTCATCTCAGGTATCATGCTTAAGAAGACCAAGATGTTTTCAGGTGATCCTTCACCGTTCGTTATAGAGCTTCCTGCGTACCATATTCCTACTATAGGCTCTGTAATCAGATCAATGGCTGAGAGAGGTACAAGCTTTGTTAAAAAAGCAGGTACAGTTATTACTCTTGCCACTATACTTGTTTGGTTCTTAAGCTACTTCGGCTTTGTAAACGGTGCTTTCACATACCTTACAGAAGAACAGATGGATGTATCATTGCTTGCACATATCGGTAATACTTTTGCTTGGATTTTTGCTCCTCTCGGTTGGGGTACTTGGAAGCCGGCAGTTGCAGCCATCACAGGACTTATGGCAAAAGAGAATGTCGTAGGTACATTCGGTATTCTATACCATGTTTCAAATTTTGATAAAGATACAGGTGAGGGTATCTGGCAACTTCTTAGAGCTGACTACACTCCTCTAACGGCTTACTCATACCTCATATTCAACCTTTTATGTGCTCCTTGTATTGCAGCGATGAGTGCTATCAGAAGAGAGATGAGCAGTGTAAAATGGTTCTGGACTGCTGTAGGATATCAATGTGGGTTTGCATATATAGTAGGAATGATTATATATCAGATAGGATCACTTATAATTACAGGTAAGTTCGGTATCGGTACAATATTCGGATTTATCGGTATTATTGCTATTATTTACGGTCTTGTACGTAAGCCTTATGAAGAGAGACATCCTGAACAAAAGGCAGGTGCAAGAGCATAGTTGTTTTACTAAAGAAAGGAGATCACTATGGTAGCAACAGTTATTATTTCAGCTGTATTGGTCGGTGTGGTAGGTCTTATTGTAAGAACTATATACAATGATAAGAAAAACGGAAAGTCATCCTGTGGAGGTGGCTGTGGCGGTTGTTCAGGCAGCTGTCACCACTAATAAAAGAAAGAGAGTCGCAGCAAAAGCTACGGCTCTTTTTTATTTCCAAGTCTTATGTCTTCTATCTGTTGTTTTAACTCACCTTCAAGCGAATCAAAAAGTCTGTTACCGACACTTTGTTTTTCTATATGCTCTTTTCTGAAGTTTTCTTTTGTCTCTTCAAGGTCACATAAAAATTCTCTTGCAGATATAAGTATAGCCCCCTTGCCTCTTATTATTATCTGCTCAATGCCGTCTGAGGTGGCTACAGTCACATCATATTTTTTCATCATCTCATGTGTTGTCTTTTCAATATACTGATCCGCAGTTTCGGCAGTCTTTGTATATACCACATATACTCCTGAAAAATTAAGCACTTCCGTAGGATGATTTTTAAGTCTGTATGCGTCAAAAACAAGTATTATCTCATAGTCCTTATACGCCTTATAATCAATCAAAAGCTCCAAAAGCCTGTCTCTTGCAGCATCAATGTTTGCATCCGCCAGCTCACTTAGTGACTTTGATGCAAATATAACATTGTAACCGTCTACCAGCAGATAATGCTTTTTCTTTTCTCTTTCCTTGTATACATATTCTCTTTCAGGTGTCTTCTTAACCGGTGCATCCCAGTCTCCTATTCTTGGAGTTACCTTGCCGTATGTTCTCTCAAAGATTGCCATCAACTCTTCACTGTCAGCCTTGCTTGCATCATAGGTGGAGCGAACGGTCTCTATCTTCTCCTCTTCTTTTACCAGTTCAAACCTCTTAAGCGGTATATGCATATAGTTAAATACCTCATTCCAAGGTACTATAAAGCCCTCACCATGTGAAGCAAACACCGAATCCGCAGTGTTTTTCACATCAAACTCCGGATAATAATTACATTTTTCAATAATCTCATCCGCATTGTGACACGGCAAAAAGCCTCTGAGACTGAATGCAATCCGTCCAAGTCCTTTTGTATAGGATAAAAGTACACTGCCGTAGTTTTGAATATTGACGGTAGGAGCAAATCCGGTTACTCGAAGCACATCCGTTCCTTCATAGCTTATCTCCTCGGCATTCATATTGTTGAGGTCGTTTAAAAGTCTGCCCAGGTTTTCTATAGGAAGTTCTATTTCAAAGTCATAGTAAGGCTCAAGCAGTATGGATTTTGCATACATCAGTCCGTGTCTTACGGCTCTATGTACGGCTTCAAGAAAATCTCCGCCCTCGGTATGCTTTTCATGTGCTCTGCCTGCCACCAAAGTAAGCACCACATCTGTAAGCTCACTGCCTGTAAGTACACCCCTAAACTTGAAGTTTTCCACGATATTTCTTACCTGACTTTGGTAGTTCTTTGGCAGCTCATCATCAGATACATCATTTTTATATACTATACCGCTGCCTCTCTCACCTTGTGATATCAGTATATGCACTTCCGCATAGTGTTTCATAGGTTCAAAATGCCCTACTCCCTCAACACTTCCCACTATGCTCTCCTTATAGATAATGCCTCCGTCCACAAGCTCACAACTTATATGAAGCCTCTCATTTATCAGATTCTTTATAAGGTCTATCTGAACTTCACCCATCAAATTTACTTTAACTTTTGAAAGTTCTTCATCATACTCCATCCTTATTTCAGGTACTTCGTCAAATATCTGAATAAGCTTGGGATATATCTGATTTATACTTATATCCTCAGGAAATATCATATTGTAGCTGAGTACAGGCAAAAGCTTTTGTAGCGGTCTTTTTACATCTCCGAAAGTATCACCTGCATGTGACTTTGTAAGCCCTGTCACCGCCACAATATCTCCGGGATTTGCCATATCAATCGCTGCATATTTCTCACCGTCATAAGCCCTTATCTGATTTATCTTCTCATCATTAAGAGTATCCTTGACATGCAGGCTTCCTCCCATAAGTTTTATAAATGAAAGCCTGTTGCCGCTCTCATCATATTTTATCTTATATATTATTCCCGAAAGCTCATCCGGATAAGTCTTTTCATCTATATACTCATCTATAAATCTAAGTATTTCTTCTATATTTATAAGCTTAAGAGCCGAACCGAAGATAACCGGAAATACCTTTGCTTTTTGTATACATTCTTTTATATCTTCCTTTGTTATCTTCTCTCCCTCAACAAATTTTTCTATCAGGCTTTCATCACAGGATGCCACTTCTTCCTCAAGTATCTTTTCATCTTCCGAAAAATCTACTGTATTTTTTGAGAGCGACTTTTTCAAGCCTTCCATTATCTTATCTTTATCAAACTTGTCACTGTCAATTTTATTTACAAAGATAAGTACAGGTATATTTGCCTCCTTCAACAGTTTAAAGAGTGTATGTGAATGTGACTGCACACCTTCACTTCCGCTTATAACAAGGATTGCCATATCAAGTACGGATATACATCTTTCCATCTCCGCACTGAAATCAATATGCCCAGGAGTATCTATGATATTTATATCCTTATCTCCTACCTTAGTCCTTGCAATCTTTGAAAAGATGGTAATACCTCTTTTTCTCTCATATTCATCATTGTCAAGGAAACTGTCGCCAAAATCCACTCTGCCGACCTTTCTGAGTTTCCCGGTCTTATAAAGTATGGCTTCTATCAATGTAGTCTTTCCGGCATCTACATGTGCCAATACACCAACATTTATCATACCTTCACCTATGTAAGCGGTGCAAAGCTTAAAGGAACAAACTTTTCCAAATCTTTAGGAGACATTTCCACCTGATATCCTATCTTTCCGCCGCTGAATATTATGTTCTCATAGTCATTAGCTGTCTCATCCAGTACGGTCGTAAACCTCTTTTTCATTCCTATAGGAGAACATCCGCCATGTACATAGCCTGTAAGCGGCAAAAGGTCCTTAGACTTAAGCATCTCAATAGACTTCTCTCCTACAGCCTTGGCAGCCTCCTTTAGATTCAGTTCCTTTGCAACCGGTATTACAAAAACATAGTTTGCCTTCGACTTGCCCACAGTCACCAAGGTCTTGAACACTCTGTTTTCATCCTGACCCAGTAACTTGGCTACTTCAACACCGTTTGTAGACGGAGTATCCACATATGAATAGTGATTATATTTTATCTTTTTTTGATCTAAAAGTCGCATTACATTGGTTTTCTCGTCCATATTTCTCTCTTTTCTATATCAATAAATATTCTGCCTTATTCGGCTTACATTGTCCTTAAAAACTTCTCTTAACTAAGCAATGATACAGCTTCGTTTATATTACTTACACCTATCAGCTTTATATTACCTTTGAATGAAATCTTTTCAAGGCTTACCTTAGGCAGTATACATACTTCAAATCCAAGCTTCATTGCCTCTCTTATCCTGATCTCAGGCATACTCACCGCTCTTACCTCACCTGAAAGGCCCACCTCTCCGAATATTACTGTTTTCTCATCTATTGCCCTGTTTTTCATACTTGAAATAAGTGACATTATGATTGAGAGATCAAGCGCAGGCTCATTTATTCTGAGTCCGCCCGCTATATTTATATAAGCATCATATCTGCTCATTGCAAGTGCACATCTCTTTTCTATAACCGCCATCAAAAGATTGATTCTGTTCACATCCGTACCTGTAGACGTCCTTCTGGGAAGTCCGAAAGCTGTAGGCACGACCAAGGCCTGTACCTCTACCAAAATAGGTCTGCTGCCCTCCATAAGGCAGGCTACGGCAGCTCCGGTAGCATTCTTGGGTCTGCCTGAGAGCATAAACTCTGAAGGATTTTTCACCTCTACAAGTCCTGCCTGCTGCATCTCAAACACTCCTATCTCATTGGTAGAGCCGAATCTGTTCTTTACCGCACGAAGTATTCTGTATGAGGCAAACCTGTCACCTTCAAAGTACAGCACGGTATCGACCATATGCTCAAGTACTCTTGGACCTGCGACCTGTCCTTCCTTAGTCACATGACCTACTATAAATATGGCGATATTGTTTTCCTTAGCCACCTGCATGAGCAGATTGGTAGATTCCCTTACCTGACTTACACTCCCCGGTGCAGATGCCACCTCTTCATTAAACATCGTCTGTATCGAGTCAATTACCACCACATCAGGTTTCTCACTCAGTACTGTCTCCTTTATAATGTTCAGATTTGTCTCACAAAGAAAGCTTAGATTTTCAGTGATATCACCGATTCTCTTTGCCCTCATCTTAATCTGCTTAAGGCTCTCCTCTCCCGAGATATACAGGACATCTTTTTTACTGTCCGAGATATTCTTACACACCTGTAAAAGCAGTGTGGACTTTCCTATTCCCGGGTCTCCGCCTACCAGCACAAGCGAGCCTCTTACCACTCCGCCTCCAAGTACTCTGTCAAGTTCTTCAAATCCTGTATGAAACCTGTCTTCTTCTTCAAGCTGTATTTCAGAGAGCCTTGAAGGCTTTTTGTAGGTATTACTTGACAATCCTTTGGCAACAGTCTTTGTCTTTACTACAGGCTCTTCTATAAGGCTGTTCCACGCCTTACACATAGGACATTGCCCAAGCCACTTCGGCGACTCATAGCCGCATTCCTTACAAAAGAACGCGCTTTTACTTGCTTTTGCCATAAAAACCTTTCTATTTAAAAAGGGGCATCTTCTAAAACGGATGCCCCATGTAACTATCTTTTTTTGATTAAAACCTTTGTGCTCTTTTCGCTTAACTCTACACTGAATATAAGCTTACCTGAAAGATTCGTCTTCATACCTCCTATGCTGACACCGTCTACATAAACTTCATATTCTGTATCCTCTTCCAACCCGATGGTAATCTGAGTATCTCCAAAACCGTATATTTCAAATGTAGTCAAATTTGGGGTAGTCTGGAATCCCATTACTGTACTTCCCGGAACCGACTCATATACAAATGCTGAATTCTTCTCAAGTTTTGTAATCTCTTTATAAGTCTTCACCTTGTATACATCTCCATCATGTCCAAAATCTTCTACTTTTGATTTTGTACCAAGAATATAATTGCCAAAACTAAGTTTACCATCTGCCTCTTTGCAAATCAAACTCTCTACTACCGGCATATTAACCTCCCACCAAGCTATGTTGTTTTTGTATGAATAGTATACAACATTTGTAAACTCCAAACAAGCATATTATTGAGAAGGGATATGTGTATACAAATATATTATTTTAATAGAATACAATATCAGGTTCTTTAAACCTCTCATTTAATTCCTCGCTTGAATGATATTTATCTTTTAAAATATATATTTTACCTAAATAATATTCATCTTTCAATTTTTCCGGTACTCTAATCTCTTCTATCTTATAACATTCACTGATGGCATAGGGATCTACATATTCTACATTTTCAGGCACCGTTATAGTTTTAAAAGCACAATTTATAAAGACATGATCTTGTATTTTCTTTAAATTCTCAGGCATTTCTATTTCTTCCAAAGATGTACACTGACCAAATGTACATGACCTAAGTTCACTCAAATTGCTACCCTCACTGAAATATACCTCTTTTAATCTTGAGCAATTATAAAATGCATATTCACATATTATTTCAACACTTTTAGGTATATAAACACCTTCGATAAACTCTCTGTCTTCAAAAGCTCCCGCTGCTATCATTCTGGTGCCGTCTCTAATTTTTATTCTTCTCACACCTTTACCTGTGTATCCGAGAAGTATATCGCCAACATATTTACATCCATATTCATCAGACTCCATATCAAGCAGATAGTCGGTATTACTAAAACACCAATGTCCTATATTTTCTACGCACTTCGGTATATTTATTTCAGATAAATGTATACACTCCATAAACGCATAATCACCTATATCAACCACGCTCTCCGGTAAACTCACCTTTTTTAATCCCGAATACATAAATGCGGATTCCCCTATAATATCTACTCCTTCAGGAATGCTTATTTCTTCCAAAGATTTACAAGATCTGAAGCTCTCATTTCCTATTCTCTCTAAACTGTCCGGAAATTCAATCTTCTTTAAATTTTCATTATCATAAAATACACAGTCTGCAATTACTTCGGTGTACTCTTTAACCTTAACATACTCTTTATTCCCATCACTATATACCAATACTTTTCCTATATATGCACAACCGTATTCATCAATATCTATTTTCTTAAGAATATCTGTTCCTAAGAAAGCATCTTCTCCAACAGTTTTTATCTCTTCGGGAATATTTATATCAGATAGACTGCTACAATTTCTGAAGGCATATTTGCCTATTTTTTCAAGACTGTTAGGAAATTTTATTGTTTTAAGCTTCTCGCAACCCTCAAATGCACTGTCACTTATTTCAACTATATTTCCCCAAAAAACAATATCCTCCAAAGATCTGCAATCCGAAAATACTTCCGTATAAACAGCACTCACACCCTTCGGTATTTCTATTTTCTTTAGCGAAATACAATTATAAAAAGCACCTGTCTGTATTACTTCCAGATTATCAGGTAATTTTATGTCTTTAATTTTTACACAGTTATCAAAGGCATGAAATCCTATTGTCTTTACGGTTTCCGGTATCGTAATATTTTCCAGATTGGTACAATTATAAAATACTCTATCACCTATATCTGTAACTCCGTCAGGTATTTCTATTTTTTTGATATTCTCTCTTTTCTCCAATATACCGTCTTCAATACCTAAAAAGATATTATCTTCTATAATATTCTTACATTTCAAATTGCTCAAAAAGAAACCTATAGCTATGGTAAGGGCTATACCCGTTATAATAAATAAATATATCTTAGTCTTTCTGTTACCCACAAACATCCTCCCCTCTGATATTCCTATTCTAATATGTAATTTTAATAATATATAACTTTAGGGTATACCTTTTCAGAGTTTAAACTTTTCTTTATTATAGCAAAATCCTCTTTCATACTTAAAGGTACTTCAATTTGCTTTAGGTTCTTACATATAGTTATAGCAAGGCTTTCTATATACTGCATACTTTCCGGAAATCTTATTTTTTCAAGGCTTTTACAATATGCAAAAGCTGCAAAGTGTACCTCTTCCAATCCGGACGGCAGAGTAATCTCTTTTAAACCGCTACAACCAAAAAATACTCCCATATTCAATATTCTGATATCACAGCCCTCCTTAAATACAACTTTTTCAAGTGCTTCACAGTCTTCAAAGGCCTTTACACCAAGATATTCTGTACTCTTTGGTATCTCTATTTCTTTAAGACTTTTACATTCTTTAAAAGCTCCCAATTGAATTTCTTTAATATTGCTTTCTTCTTCAAATATACACTCATTTAAATTCTTACATCCGCTAAAAGCTTCCCTGCCTATGATTTCCACACTTTTTGGAATCTCTACGCTTTTTAATCCTTCCGAGTTTAAAAACGCCTCACTACCTATACTCTTTGTTCCTTCTCTGACTTTAACATAACTTGCTCCATGTTCGTATTTAAGGAGTATATCTTGGAAATATTTACATCCATATTCATCCTTTTCCAAATTTTCAAGCCAATATGTATTCTCAAATACTCCTGCATCCAATCCGTCAGGAGTTTTTTCCATATCGATATCAGATAAATTTCTACAATTTGCAAAGGCCATACTTCCTATATTCTTTATCTTTTCAGATATATTTATACTTTCTATATCACATTCATAAAATGCTCTGTCTTCAATATCTTCTAAGTTTTGCGGCATATTTATATTTTTAAGACTTTTACAGTTTGCGAAGGCTTCATACCCCACAACTATAATACTTTCAGGTAATTCAACCGTAATCAAATCAGGCAGATTTGAACAGGCTTTACTTGCAATCACTCTTGTACCATCTTTTACCTTCATTTCACTGCCTTTATTCCAATATTTTATCAAGGCGTCACCTATATATATTCCATCCTCATCTTCCCAGAGTCCCCTCTCATAATACTTTGTACCTTCAAATGCTCCTTCCTCAATATATTTTATTCCGTTGGACATCTCTATATCAGAAAGTTTTTTGCAATCTTTAAAAGCATATGTATTTATCTGTTCGACCGAATCCGGAATATCTATACTTTTTATTTTTTCACATCCCGAAAATGCTTCACTTCCTATACTCTTCAAACCGTCATTAAGCTCTATTTCTGTCAGATTATTACAGTTTGAAAATGTAGACTCACCAATCTCCTTTACTCCAAGCGGAATACTTATTTTTTCCAAAGCAGTACAATCTTTAAATGCTGCAGCATTTATTTTCTCCAAGCCTCCCGGAAATTCTATATTTTTTAAATTTGAGCATTTATAAAACGCCCCTTCACCTATCTCTTTTACATTATCAGGTATATTAATATATTCTATTTTTCTACAGCCAGCAAATGAAAACTTACCGATACTTTCCAATGTATCCGGCAATTTTACAGTTTCTAAATTTTCATAAGCTATAAAGGCATACTCATTTATCATTTTTACACCTGTAGGAATTATCAGCTCTCTCATACTTTGCCTACTCTCAAATATACCTTCTTTAACACCTAATAATATATTTTCCCTTATAATCAGTTTCCTTTTTGCATGAGTACTTACATATATTGAAATAATCACGATCAATAATATAAAAATAATCAGCCTGACTTTTCTTCCTTTGCTCATACACAAATTTCCCCTTTATTTTACTTCACCACCTTAACAGCTTCATATAAATAACCTCTGTTAGTAAACAAATCCCATATACTTATGGCCCTATCCTCAAATACAGTTTTTTCTGTCCCGTCTCCATTTCCATATATTATTTTCCCCTTAAACTCCGAATCGTCATAATCCATGTATTTAAGAACATACAGATAATATGTACCGTCCTCTGTTGTTTTATACATATATTTTATAAGTTCATCTAAATTATTTACTTCTTTAAACTCTTCCAGTCCTTCGGCTTCAGATATGGTTTGCGGTGATGTAAGCTTACCGTTTTTATCTCTTTTACACACTCTCAGATGCTTCATATTATCATTAAAAAAATCTATAAACTTCTGTGTGTTTTCATCTTCTACAATCTTATATCTATATAGGATTCTACTTTGCCCGTAAATGTAATCTGAAATGTCCCGTTCAACCACATATGACCTATCCCTACTTGTGTATACATCATGAACCTTTCCTCTCTTGTCGATGCACTCAAGATCCGCTCTCAGTAAATCTGCAAGCATTACAATAACTCCCGCTTCAACACGATATTTCTCCGCTCTGTCTATTCTTCTGTCATTTAAATATTCCGCAATATCCATCGATGAAAAAAGCAATGTCAACACAAAAGATATTATTATAATAATCTTGAGCTTCTTTATTTCTATTCTTCTTGTTTCACTACACATAATCATACCCCCTAAAACTTAATAAAACACGTCCAAAATCCCTTAATTCATCTGACAATCCAATGTATCCGACATCAACAGTATAATTATGGATACTGGTATCTTTATTTAGCAATAAATACAATATACTACTATTCTCGTTCCGCTCTTTTACCTATATTTTAATC
>NZ_CALLVU010000052.1 GCF_938015485.1 uncultured Lachnoanaerobaculum sp.
AACTATGATGCCAATGAACGTGAACCTGTTGTTCTACCAGCTCGTTTCCCAAATCTTTTGGTCAATGGTGCTACAGGTATTGCCGTTGGTATGGCGACCAATATTCCGCCTCATAATATCAAAGAAGTGATAGATGCGGTAGTGAGGCTTATAGATAATAAAATCGAAGATAAGGATACCACTATTGAGGAGATACTCGGTATTATAAAGGGACCGGACTTCCCTACAGGTGCCAATATCTTAGGTCTTAGAGGTATCAAAGAAGCCTATACTACAGGTAGAGGAAAGATAAAGGTAAGAGCTGTCACTGAAATCGAATCAATGTCAAACGGCAAGAACAGGATTGTGGTCAGTGAGCTTCCGTACCTTGTAAATAAAGCAAAGCTTATTGAAAAGATTGCGGAGCTTGTAAAGGACAAAAGAATAGACGGTATCACAGATCTTAGAGACGAATCAAACCGTGAAGGAATGAGAGTTGTTATAGAACTTAGAAAAGATGTGAATGCCAATATAATCCTGAACAGACTTTATAAGCATACACAGCTGCAGGATACTTTCGGCGTAAATATGCTTGCATTGGTTGACAATCAGCCTAAGGTATTGAATATTTTACAGATGCTTCAGTACTATCTGTCTCATCAGGAAGATGTGGTTACCAGAAGAACGAAGTATGAGCTGAACAAAGCAAAAGAGAGAGCTCATATATTGGAAGGCTTGCTTATTGCCCTTGACAACATTGATGAAATCATAAAGATTATCAGAGGCAGTGAGAATGTAAATATTGCAAAGGAAGAGCTTATAAAGAGATTCGGACTTTCAGATGCACAGGCACAGGCTATAGTGGATATGCGTTTGAGAGCTCTCACAGGTTTGGAAAGAGAGAGACTTGAATCCGAGTACAATGAGCTGCTTGCAAAGATAGAATATTTCGAGGGAATACTTGCAGACGAGAAAAAATTGCTTGCACTTATAAAAGAAGAAATCCTTGTAGTTGAAGATAAGTATAAGGATGACAGAAGAACAGGCTTTATGCAGGATGACGATATGGAGGATGAGGATCTTATCCAAAGAGAAGATATTATCATCGCAATGACAAAGCTCGGATATATAAAGAGGATGAGTCCCGACAATTTCAATGTTCAAAACAGAGGAGGTAAGGGCATCAAGGGAATGCAGACCATTGATGACGACTTCATTGAGGACATTGTTATGTCAACCACTCACAATGATATATACTTCTTTACCAATAAAGGTAGGGTTTATACTATCAAGGGATATAAGATTCCCGAGGCTTCAAGAACTGCAAGAGGAGTTGCAATAGTAAACTTACTGCAGTTGCAGCCTGATGAGAAGATTTCGGCAATTATCCCAAGTGAGGCAAGGTCAAGGGACGGATATCTGTTTATGGTTACAAAAAAGGGTACCATAAAGAAATGTCAGATAAACTTATTTGACAACATCAGAAAGAACGGACTTGCAGCCATAAATCTCACAGAAGATGATGAGCTGATAGAAGTAAAGGTGACTCATGGTGATGACGATCTGATCATTGTTTCAAAAGACGGTATGTGCATCAGAATCAATGATAAGGATATAAGAGCTATGGGCAGAGGTGCTACCGGCGTTAGAGGAATGAGACTGAATACAGGTGATGAAGTCATAGGAATGCAGCTGGCATCTCAAGGGGAATATTTGCTTCTTGTTTCTGAGTATGGATATGGAAAGAGAACAAAGATATCTGAGTTCAAAGTCCAAAACAGAGGCGGTAAAGGTATCATATGTTATAAGGACAATGAAAAGACAGGTAAGCTTGTAGGTGCGAAGCTTGTAAATGAAGACAGAGAGATTCTTTTGATAACTACTGAGGGAATTGTAATCAGAATAGAAGTCAGCGGAATATCGATACTTGGAAGAGCGGCAAGCGGAGTGAAGCTTATGAACATAGACAGAGAAAGTGATACCAGGATTGCAAGCATTGCAAAGATCAGAGAAGAGAAAAATACCGAATTTGATGAAGAGAGCAATGAATAGAAAGGAAATAAAATGCAAAAGATACCATTTTTGACATTGGAACAGGTAAAGGAGATTGTAAAGACATATCCCACCCCATGGCATATATATGATGAGAAGGGAATCAGGGAAAATGCCAAGAGATTAAAAGAGGCATTTGGCTGGAATAAGGGATTTAAAGAGTACTTTGCGGTTAAGGCCACTCCTAATCCTTTTATAATGAATATATTAAAGGAATATGGCTGCGGTGTGGATTGCTCTTCCATGATTGAGCTTGAGATGTCCGATGCCTGCGGATTCCACGGAAAAGATATAATGTTTTCATCAAACGAGACCCCTGTTGAGGAGTTTAAGTTTGCAAACGACCTCGGAGCGATAATAAATCTTGACGACATAACACATATTAAGTATGTGGAAGAGGTATGCGGCAAGCTGCCTGATACTATGAGTGCAAGATATAATCCGGGCGGAGTCTTTACTATGTCAAACGGTATAATGGACAATCCCGGAGATGCAAAGTACGGAATGACTCCTGAGCAGCTTATAGAGGCATTTAAGATAATGAAGTCAAAGGGCGTAAAGCATTTCGGTGTTCATGCATTCCTTGCAAGCAATACCGTAACAAACGAGTACTATCCGAAGCTTGCCGGAGAGTTGTTTGAGTTTGCGGTAAGAATAAAGAATGAGACAGGTATAAGCGTAGAGTTTATCAATCTGTCAGGCGGTATCGGTATACCTTATACTCCTGATAAGGAGCCTAATGATATTTTTGAAATATCAAAGGGTGTAAAGAAAGTATATGAAGAGGTGCTTGAGGCAAACGGTATTATGGATGTGGCTATATTTACAGAGCTTGGAAGATATATGCTTGCACCTTACGGAGCTTTGGTAACAGAGGCTATACATGAGAAGAATACTTATAAGCACTATATCGGTGTAGATGCCTGTGCAAGCAATCTGATGCGTCCTGCTATGTACGGTGCTTACCATCATCTTACAGTACTCGGTAAGGAAAATGAAGAGGCAAGTGAAGTCTATGATGTGGTAGGTTCACTCTGTGAGAACAATGACAAGTTTGCAATAGACAGAAAATTGCCGAAGATAGAAAGAGGCGATTATATCTATATACACGACACCGGAGCACATGGATTTGCAATGGGTTACAATTATAACGGTAAGTTAAGATCTGCGGAACTTTTATTAAAAGAAGACGGAAGTGTCAAGATGATAAGAAGAGCAGAAACTGCTAAGGACTATTTTGCAACCTTTGATTTTTGTGATATATTGGACAAATACTTAAAATAACTTAAATTTCATCACATTAAGAAATAATTCATAATAAGTTTAAAAGTATTTCAATTATTTTACGGTGATATGTGATATTATTACATCATCATAAAGAAGCACTTACAATGAATCCTATATATAGAAATCCTTAAGAAGGCACCCCTTAAAAAGGGTGCTTTTTTAGTATGTACTTTTCAGATAAAAATCTTGTATTGCTTAAATTTTTATAAATTGGTAGAATGTACAGGATATATCTGTTGGAGTTTTGCTCCGGCAGCGGCTATATCAGTAGGTATGTTTTAAGAGGAGAATTAAAATGATTGATAATGTATCATATCTCTTTGGATTCTTAGGCGGTCTTGGACTTTTCCTTTACGGAATGCATATCATGGCGGACGGTATGCAAAAGACTGCCGGAGGGAAGATGCAGCAGTTCCTCAGTAAGATAACTGACAACAGGTTTACAGCCATCTTACTGGGTGCGGTAATAACAGCCATAATACAAAGCTCAGGTGCTACCACTGTAATGGTAGTAGGTTTTGTTAGTGCCGGAATGTTAAGCCTTGTCCAAGCTGTAGGTGTAATCATGGGTGCCAATATCGGTACTACAATTACAGCGTGGATAGTATCACTTGGAACAATAGGCGATTCGCTGAAGCTCTTTCAGCCGGGATTCTATGCACCTTTAATGATAGGTATAGGTGCTATATTTATACTGTTTTCAAAATCTGATAAGAAAAAGACCATAGGTGAAATCGTTTTGGGACTCGGAATGCTGTTTTTAGGACTTGACCTTATGGCAGGCAATATAAAGCCTTTCACAGGTGCTCCTATATTCTCAGAAGCGTTCAGAGTACTTGGAGGTAATCCGATACTTGGTATTATAGTAGGTATTGTGGTAACAGCCCTGATGCAAAGTTCATCGGCATCCGTAGGTATTTTACAGACACTTGCGTTCAACGGTGTGGTAAATACAGCGGCTGCAATATACATAACACTGGGACAAAATATCGGTTCCTGTGTTACAGCTATTATTTCAAGTGTGGGAAGCTCAAGAACCGCAAAGAGAGCCGCAGCTATACACCTTTTATTTAATACAATAGGTGCGATAGTATTCGGTATACTTGGATTTGTCGTATTTACAGTGAATACAAAGCTTGCAAATCACACTATCAATGCGGTAGAGATTTCAATATTCCATACATTCTTCAATCTTACAATGACTGCATTGCTTTATCCTTTTGCCGGACTGCTTGTAAAGCTTTCAGGAATGATTGTAAGAGGTAAGGATGAAGAGGTTGTAGAGGCTAAAAAAGAGCCTATCTTACAGCTTGATGAAAGAGTGCTCCTTACACCTGCATTTGCGGTACAGTCGGGAAGTGTAGAAGTGGCCCGTATGGGAAGTATCGCTCTTAAGAGTTTGAATGCCGCAATGGGTGCTATCAATACCAAGAGTTTGGAGGATTTAAAAACAGTTGCAAAGTGTGAGCAGACACTTGACGATATGCAGGAAGCATTGACGGAGTATCTTATAAAGGTGGACAATCTTTCACTGAGTGAAAGTCAGAAAAAGCATGTAAACAATCTCTTCAATATGGTAACCGATATAGAAAGAGTCGGAGACCATGCAGACAACCTGTCTGAAAATGCCAAGTATATGATTGACAACAACCTTGAGTTCAGCGACCTTGCAAAAGAAGATTTGGCTGAGATATCAAAGGATGCCATAGATGCATTTGAAACAGCTATAAATGCAAGCGGAGCGAACGCACTCGGTGCAGTCAGAAAGGTAAATAAGCTTGAAGATAAGGTGGATATGCTTGAGGATGAATTAAGAGAAAAGCATATTGACAGACTTACAAAGGGAGAGTGTAAGCCGCAGTCAGGTATCGCATTCCTTGATATTATCAGTAACTTGGAGCGTATATCAGACCATGCTACCAATATTGCAGGATATGTGAAAAATGAAATATAAATATAATAAGAAGTTTCAAATATATACTTGCAATTAAGTTTATAATTTTGTACAATTAGGAATGATTGATGAATAATTATCAAATGAGATAACATCACACAAGTACTAATTTTAGGAGGAACTAAAATGTCAGTAAAAGTAGCAATTAACGGTTTTGGTCGTATTGGTCGTCTTGCTTTCAGACAGATGTTTGAGGCTGACGGATATGAAGTAGTAGCAATAAATGATCTTACAGATCCTAAGATGTTGGCACATCTTTTAAAGTATGATACAGCACAGGGCGGTTTCGCCGGACGTATCGGTGAAGGAAAGCATTCTGTTGAGGCAGGTGAGGATTCTATCACAGTTGACGGAAAGAAAATCACAATCTACAAAGAGGCAGACGCATCAAAGCTTCCTTGGGGACAGATCGGAGTAGATGTTGTACTTGAGTGTACAGGTTTCTACACATCAAAAGAGAAGGCTTCAGCTCACTTGACAGCAGGTGCTAAGAAGGTTGTTATTTCAGCTCCTGCAGGAAATGATCTTCCTACAATCGTTTACAGCGTAAACGAGAAGACACTTAAGGCAGATGACACAGTTATTTCAGCTGCATCATGTACAACAAACTGTCTTGCACCTATGGCTGATACACTTAACAAGCTTGCTCCTATCCAGAGCGGTATCATGAGCACAATCCATGCTTATACAGGTGACCAGATGATTCTTGACGGACCACATAGAAAGGGTGACCTTAGAAGAGCAAGAGCAGGTGCTGCAAACATCGTACCTAACTCAACAGGTGCTGCTAAGGCTATCGGTCTTGTTATCCCTGAGCTTAACGGAAAGCTTATCGGATCTGCACAGAGAGTTCCTGTTCCTACAGGTTCTACAACAATTCTTACAGCTGTTGTTAAGAAAGCAGGACTTACAAAAGAAGATATCAATGCTGCAATGAAGGCTGCCGCAAGTGAGTCATTCGGATATACAGAGGATCAGATCGTTTCTTCAGACGTTATCGGTATGAAGTTCGGTTCATTATTTGATGCTACACAGACAATGGTAGCTCATATAGCTGACGATGTATATCAGGTACAGGTTGTATCATGGTATGACAATGAGAATTCTTACACATCACAGATGGTTAGAACAATCAAGTACTTTGCTGAGTTAAAGTAATATAAAAGATAAAGAGACCAAAGAGGTCCGCTCATATTGGGCCGGACCTCTTTTTTTACAATAAGGAGATACTTATGCTTAATAAGAAAACTGTAGATGATTTAAAGAACCTAAAAGGACAAAAAGTATTAGTTCGTTGTGATTTTAATGTTCCGCTAAAGGACGGTGTTATTCAGAATTATAACCGTATAGACGGTGCAATCCCTACAATCAAAAAGCTTTTGGACGGCGGTGCAAAGGTTATACTTTGCTCACACCTCGGAAAGCCGAAGGGCGAGCCGCTTCCTGAAATGAGCCTTGCACCTGTAGCTCCTGCACTTTCAGAGAGACTTGGCGTACAGGTAAAGTTTGTTTCAGATCCTAAGGTAACAGGTGAAGAGACAAGAAAGCTTGCAGCAGAGCTTAAGGACGGAGAAGTTTTATTACTTGAGAATACACGTTACAGAGCTGAAGAGACAAAGTACGGTAAGGACGATTCCGCTGTAGAGTATGCTAAGGAGCTTGCTGCACTTTGTGACGACAACATCTTTGTAAATGATGCATTCGGTACAGCACACAGAGCACATTGCTCAAATGTAGGTGTAACAAAGTTCTGTAAGGAGAATGTAGTAGGATACCTTATGGAGAAGGAAATCAAGTTCCTCGGAGAGGCTGTAGAGAACCCTGTTCGTCCGTTTGTTGCAATTCTTGGCGGTGCTAAGGTTTCAGATAAGATCAATGTTATAAACAATCTCCTTGATAAGGTAGATACACTTATTATCGGTGGAGGTATGGCATATACATTCCTTAAGGCAAAGGGCGAGGAAATCGGAAACTCACTTTGTGAAGAGGATAAGCTTGACTATGCACTTGAGATGATCAACAAGGCAAAGGAAAAGGGTGTAAATCTGTTACTTCCTGTAGACCATGTAGAGGGTAAGGAATTCTCAAATGATACAGAGTCTAAGGTAGTTGATACTATAGAAGCAGGATGGTCAGGATTTGATATCGGACCTAAGACTATTGCAAACTATAAGAAGGCACTTGAGGGTGCAAAGACTGTAGTATGGAACGGTCCTATGGGCGTATTCGAGTTTGAGAAGTTTGCAGAGGGAACACTTGAAATCTGTAGAGCTGTAGCAGACCTTAAGGATGCAACAACAGTTATCGGTGGCGGTGATTCTGTAAATGCTGTTAAGAGACTCGGATTTGCAGACAAGATGACACATATTTCAACAGGTGGCGGTGCTTCACTTGAATTCCTTGAGGGTAAGGAACTTCCGGGTGTTGCAGCTGCAGACAATAGATAATAGATTGGAGAGCTTTATGTCAAGAAGAAAAATTATTGCAGGAAACTGGAAGATGAACAAGACACCTTCAGAGACAACTGCACTTATAAATGAGTTAAAGCCGTTAGTTGCAAATAATGATGTTGATGTTGTTTTCTGTGTACCTGCAATTGATATTATTCCTGCCATTGAGGCGGCTAAGGGAAGCAATATCGAGATAGGTGCCGAGAATATGTACTTTGAAGAGAGCGGTGCATACACAGGAGAAATCGCCCCGAATATGCTTACAGATGTAGGCGTTAAGTATGTTATTATCGGACACTCGGAGAGAAGAGAATACTTTGCAGAGACAGATGAGACTGTAAACAAGAAAGTACTTAAGGCATTTGAGCACGGCATCACACCTATTATTTGCTGCGGTGAGACTCTTACACAGAGAGAACAGGGTATTGCAATAGACTTTATCAGAACACAGATAAAGATTGCATTCCAGAATGTAAGTGCAGACAATGCAGCTAAGGCCGTTATAGCTTATGAGCCTATCTGGGCTATCGGTACAGGTAAGACCGCTACAACAGCACAGGCTGAGGAAGTATGCAAGGCTATCAGAGATTGCATCAAAGAAGTTTACGGCGGCGATGTAGCTGAGAAGATCAGAATTCAGTACGGCGGTTCTGTAAATGCAGGCAATGCGGCAGAGCTTTTTGCGGAGGCTGATATCGACGGAGGACTTGTAGGTGGAGCAAGTCTTAAGCCTGATTTCGGAAAGATTGTAAACTACAAATAATTTTATAGTATAAATAAAGCAGGACCAATGTTTTATCGGTCCTGTTTTTGTATAAAATATTATTGTACCTGTACGGTACTTTCAATCTTAGTCTTTGACCACCTTTCGTAGAAAAGACTTCTGTGAAGTGCGGCTTTTATTGTAGTTAAAAGTAAGAATAAGAAATAAAGCAGTGCAATCAAAAGCTCTATTGTAGCATATCCCATATCCTTTGAGGCGTCGGTATTTATAAGTATAAAATTCTCCAATGCCTGACGTATATACATCGGCAAGTAAAGGTATATACCGAAAAATAAGAAGTAGCGCAAAAAGTAAGCAAAGAACTTAGGATGTCCTCCTTTAGTTGAAACTATGGCTGTACTTGTAATAAAGTTTCCAAGAGTGGAGCCCTTAGTAAGCATCGGCAATACAGAAAAATATGATAATGTTATTATCTCAAATGCTCTGACGATATGAAACGGTTTCATAAGCGGTCTGCTAAGCATGGTTATTATAGTTACAAATGCCATATCAAAAAAGAAGGATACAACTCGTCTGAACAGTGATATTTCCATACCTCTTTTATAGCTGACTGCATCAAGTTCATCTCTTGACGGCAGTATTATCATAAGCGGTCCGACAATGGCATAACCAAGTATTCCTCCCAGTGTATTTACTATCAAATCATCCACATCAAAGAGTCTGTAGCTTCCGGAGTATATAAAGTACAGTCCGGTAAGCTGAGTTATCTCAAAGAAAAGTGACAGTAAAAGTGAAAGTATAAATGTCTGTGAAAATGACTTTTTGAAATAGTAGCGAAGATACATTCCGAAAGGTACCGCCAAAAACAGATTCAATATATTTACCAAAAACGCTTTGTTCAGTACTATTGTAAGCCATGTTTTCGGTTCGCTCGGGATAACATGAGCTTTTTTTATTATGTCTTTAATAAATAAAAACGGCTCAAGTTGCATCTTGTGGCTGTGTAGCGTAGCAGCTTTTTCAGGGCTTGGCAGCGGAAGTATGACAAGGCAGTACATACACAGCAGATAAAATATAAAAGAGTAAACTATTAAAACTTTCAAGCTGAGTATGGATCCGTATTTGTGGTAGTTATAAGCAATATAAGGCAATGTAAAAACAGCCACCACTATCGGAAACAGTACAACAGCCTGAAAGGAAACTATTAAATATTGATTCATATATCCTCCGAATAAAACTTTATTGCATTGTAATACTTGCATAGATAAAGTATTTATGTTTTATCATAAAATAAAGACAGTAGTCAAGAGTAGAGGTTTTACTGTAGAGATGAGTATTTTTCTCTATATGAGGATGGGGATATTCCAAGTTGCTTTTTAAAGCTTGTACTGAAATAGTACTGATTGGCATATCCACATTTTAAACTTATTTCTTTTAATGAAAGAGTACTTGTTACAAGATATTCCTTGGCTGCTTCAATACGATATGAAGTTATTGTATCACTTATACTTTTATTATTATTTTTCTTGTATAATGCACTTAAATATGAAGGACTCATATTTGCATATCTTGCTATATCATTAAGGCTTAGTGAGTTGTCTTCGTAATTATTTTTAATATAATTATCGACAAGTTCATAAGTTTGATCGTGGTATGATTTTAATGAAAGACTTAATTTATCACATACTAAATTACATATTTCTTTCATCCAAAGAAAAAATTGATCATAAGTATGAAAAGTATCAAATCCACTATATACTTTAATTATTTTTTGTTCTAATCCACTCGTATCAATGTTTATTTCATATAGAAATCTCAATATTTTTCCAAGCAGTGAGTATATACGGATAAATATAATGTTTTTGTTTTCATATTTCTTAGATAATTCATTAAAGAAATTTCTAAGCCATTCTTCAATAGCAGTAATATCTTTTTTACAAAGAAGGCTTATAAATTCCTCCTCAATAAAGTCTGAGTTATTTAAAAGACTGAATTCTTTTCCTGTGGCTTCTAAAGCATCAAAGATGTTTTTATTAGGATAAAAAAATCTATATTTCAGAGCGTGGCAAGCATTTTCATATGAAATATTTAATTTCCATATACTGTCTACAATAGTTCCAATTCCTATACTTATATTTAATACGGACTCTTTATATTTATCCAAAAAAGATGAAACTGTTTTATGAATAACATATTGAAAATGAGATGGTGTATTACTATTTTGTGCAATAATGAATATTAAATTATTCAAATCTTGAATACAATAATATTTATCAAATAGTTCACATTCATTTTTAAATGTATCAGATATATTTAAAATTTCCATTTGAAATGTCAATACTCCATCATCTTCTTCAAATAGTGTAGGGCTTTCTATTTCTAATTTTACTATGTTAAAGAATGAATAATCTATTGTGATATCAAGATAGCTGATATATTTTTCAAAATATTTTGAAGGTTTACTGGATGAAAAATATAATATATCTTGAAAAAATTTAGCTATCATAAGTTGCTTACTTTCTTTTAAAATAGATAAATTTTTATGTTCCCTATCTATCTTATCAAAAGCATTTTTAATTTTTTCAGATAGAAAAGAATAGTCTATAGGTTTTTCAATGTAATCACATACACCAAGTCTTACCGCTTGTTTTGCATATTCAAATCTGTCATATGCACTTATAAGTATTATCTTTATATAGGGATTTATTTTTAATATCTCACGACTAAGTGTTATGCCGTCTATATTTGGCATTTCTATGTCTGTAATGATGAGATCTATATGTTCATTCCTTGCATATTCCAGAGCATCTTTACCATCTTGAGTAATAAAAGATACTTCAGCATTTAAAACATTCCAGTCTATATTTATTTTAATACCTTCAGAAACAATATAATTATCATCAATTAAAATTACCTTTTTCAATTGTCTCCCTCCATCTGTGCATATTTTATAGTAATAGCAGTACCTTCGTTTAAACAACTTTCGATTGTAATTTCACCGGATCCGAATTCTGTATTTGATATTCTTTTATTTACATTACAAATACCGAAATGCTGAGTATAGTCTACTATATGATTTTGTAATTGATATTTAATTTTTGTCAACTTTTCAGGTTCAATTCCACATCCGTTATCTTTTATAATAATGATTATTTCATCATCACCATAACAAACAGATATAGATATATGTATATTTCTATGTTCAGTAGAGTAGCCATGTAAAACAGAGTTTTCAAGAAACGGCTGCAATGTGAATTTACATATTAAATAATTTTCTATACCGTCTTCAGTATCAATACTCCAAGTTAATGTATCTTTGCGACAAAGTTGCTCCATTTCAAGGTAAAGTCTTGATATCTCCAACTCATCTTTTATAGTTATTTTTTCACCTGACTTCCTAAGTGACATTCTATAAAATCTTGTTAAATTATCTATCATATGATTTGCTATCTCCAACTTACCTATAGTTTGGCAGGTCTTAATTGTACCAAGTATATTATACAAGAAGTGAGGATTGATTTGTGATTGAAGTAGCTGATATTTCAGCTTTTCCTCCGATACAGTTAACTCAAGTATAGATTGCATATTTTTATTTATTGATTCCTGCATATTTAAAAACGTTAAACCAAGCCTGTCTATTTCATCATAGCAATCAGAATCATTAATATTTGTTAAATAGTCAAGTTTAATACTTTTTTTGCCAAGTTTGAAACTATCCATAGCAAAAGAAAGTTTTCTGATTCTGTTTGTCAGATTTGCAGAAGTAAGGAAAATTACAAGTAGTATTATAGGTATAGATATAAATATGATTAGGAAAAATGTCTTAAGGATAGTATATACATTACTGTAAATATATGTTTTAGGAATCTCGGTAACGTGATACCAACCGTTGTCTAATTTGACCGCATGATAGTATAAACTTTTATTATCATATACTGTTTTATTACCTGATGAAATAATATTTAATATATCACCATCTAATTTTGTACTGATTAGTTTTTCATCTGTATGTGAGATGATATTGCCGTTTAAATCTATGATAAATCCTGAGAGATCAATACCTGAAAAACTTTCATTTAACATACTAGAAAATTCACTTGTATTCAATAATACTATGTATGCGTACTCAGTGTTTTTAGTAACTTGATTGTTTAGCGTACTCACATAGCCTGTTACATTTTGGGTTTTTCCGGTATTATCCAAAACATATGATAGATGATAATTTGGTTTATAAATCCACTTAGAATCCATACTCACAATATCTTCAAGATCAAACTCTTTTAGGTCATATAATGGATGAAAGGTCAATCCTTCAGAAGAAGCTATATTTTTATCATCCAAAAAAATATCTATATGGTAAACATTAAATGTTGACTCTAATAGATGTATATTATCTCTTACATTTGTAAGTATGGAGAAGTCTTCACTGTCGTGTGGCATTCTGTTCAACAATGAGTACATATCATACCTGATAGTATCCGATATCTTTTGAACTTGATTTAATCTGTTGTTTATTCTTATATTAAGTTGGTCATCTGCAAGAATAATTGAGTTTAATATACTGTCACCTGCAATTTTATGTGTAATACTGTATAGTATTGAGCCCATTAAAATGATAGGTAGTACTGTACATATTAAAAATGAGAATAATAATCTATGATGATACTTTGAAAATATAAAGGATTTTACATATCTTATAATATCCATAAATGCCTCCTTGTTTATATAGAAGGTATTATAATCTGATAAAAAATACAAAACAACATAAATAAAAATAATATAAACGGTTCGTAATATATTGTATTTTGTTAGATAAAAAAATTTATTATTATTGGTATATCAAAATTAATATACCAATGCGTGGAGGGAAAATGAAGAAGAAAATCGCAAAACTTATTTTAGGTACAATGTTTTTAACAGGGGTGTTATCAGGATGTGGAAGTAACACAAAGGAAACTGCCGGTGGTGATAATAACGGTAATAAGTATGACTTAACACTGTATAGTATCAATACAACCGATGCAGATTTTGGAGATTGGCTTAAAAATGTAGAAGATGCTACAGGGTTGAAGATAAATGTAATTGCAGCACCTACGGATTCGGATACACGTCAACAAAAGATAACCACTATACTTTCTACAGGTGATTCAAGCGTAGATATACTTGAGATAAATGATGAGATGAGTGCATCATTTAAAAATTCGGGATGGCTTGAAGGTTTGAATGATACTGTTATGACAGAAGATATCAGAGGTGAATTTGCAAAAGGTTATTTGGATCAGATGATTACCGATAAGCAGGGAAATATTATCGGAGTTCCGGGGTATGCAGGTTATCTGGCATTTTGGGTAAATCAAAAGATAATGGATGAAGCAGGTGTTGATAAATTGGATACAAAGGAAGATTTTGAGAAATATATGCTTGCCGCTTCAAAAGATGGAAGATATGGTTATGGTGGTTCATGGGAGAAGACATATGTGTTTAATGAGATTGCTCAATTTGTAAATATGTTTGGTGGAGATTATTTTGATTGGACAAGGCCTGAGAATAAAGAAGCAATACAGTTTTTATATGATATGGTACAAAATAAGCAGACACCTATTGACCAGATTGCAGATAAATATGAACAGATGAATCCTAAAGCAAATGACGGAAAGTATGGATGTTGGTTTATGTGGGGGCTTGGTACAGACTATGAAAAAGCAGGTATGTTAGGACAAGATAAGATTCATATGGCTATGGTTCCTTCGATGACAGATGACGGTAAGAGAGCTATATTTACAGATTCATGGAGTTATGTATTGAATTCATCTTCAAAAAATAAGGAAGCGGCAATAAAATTCTTAAAGTATATGGCATCTGAGGGTGGAATGGAAGCTTCATATAAATATTTTGATCGTTATCCTGCAAGAAAGGATGTTGCAGAGAAGGTTGTACCTGATACAGATCCGGCAAAGGAAATGTACAGCAGATATGCATCTGAGTGTAATGTACAGGGTAGACCTATGTTACCTCAGACTATGGAGTTTATTACGGACATGGGAACAATATATCAGTCTTGTATGAAGGGTGAGATATCTGTAGATGATTTCTGTAAGAAAGCACAAGAACTTGTAGATAAATATAAATAGAATATTTTGAATGCTACAGTGTATTTTGGTTTAACATAATGTAAGCTGTAGCATTTGTTTTTATATAAGTGGAGGTAGATTTGTTTTGAATACTAACAGTAAGATAAAAAAATATATACCTGTAATTTTGATAATACCTATAGTAATAATAAGAGGTTTTACCACTATATATCCTATAATAATAACATTTATAAATAGTTTATATAATATTAAAGTATTATCAGGTATACACGAATTTATAGGTTTAAAAAATTATATAGATGTATTTAAGGATGATAAGATTATTTCATCAATAAAATTTACGGCAATTTTTGTTATTGTATCTATGCTTTTTCATGTTTTATTGGGAACTGTATTGGCTTTGATTCTGAATATGAAATTTAGAGGAAGACGCTTTTTAAGAACTATAGTATTGATACCATGGGCAATGCCTGCAGTTGTTATAGGTATGGCGGCAAAATGGGGATTCAATAATGATTATGGTTTAATTAATGACTTAATAAGAAGATTCATACCAAGTTTTCAATTTAATTGGTTAATAAATACAGGTTCTGCTCGTGGAGCAGTTATATCTATGGATTTGTGGAAAGACTTACCTTTTTTTGCAATACTAATTTTATCCGGACTTCAATTTATATCAGAGGATGTATATGAAGCAGCTAAGGTGGATGGTGCCAACAGTATTCAAATATTTTTTAAAATTACTCTACCTCTGATAATTAAGAATATACTTACATTATGTATTCCATTTACATTGTGGAGATTAACATCGTTTGACCTGGTATATGCTATGACATCAGGTGGACCGGGTGAGGATACATCTCTAATAGCTTACCGTATAGCTATGGAATCGTTTACCAATCTAAATATAGGATATGCATCAACTCTAGCTATTATGTTATTTGTTTTAATGGCATTGTTTAGTTGGGTAAATATAAGATTTATGAATAAATATAATGATTGATAGGAGGTAATATGAAAAGCAATATAAAATATAAAGTATATAAAAAATGTATAACTATTTGTAAATGGTTATTATTTGCTGTAGTCGCCTTTTTTATTTTATTTCCTGTTTATTGGATTTTTATTTCATCAATTACACCTGCAGGAGAATTATTTAAGAAGCCTATAGATTATTTGCCGAATCATCCTACACTTGAAAGTTATAAATTTTTGATTGAAAATGTGGGATTATTGAGTAAAATAGGAAATACAATACTGATTGTAGGTAGTACTTTAATAATAAGTACAATATTATGTACAATGGCTGCTTATGGATTTTCAAGATTTAAATCAAAATGGATAAGTATAGCTTTTGCATTTATACTTGCAACTTTACTTATACCTGAAGTAGTGACTGCAAGACCTCTGTATGAGTTTATGAAAAAGGTTGGATTATTTGATACATATCAAGGTTTAATTTTATTATATGTAAGTTCAGTTATTCCTTTTACCGTTTTGATATTAAATAATTTTGTTGGGAAAATTCCTATTTCTCTTGAAGAGGCGGCTTCAATAGACGGTGCAAATTTTGTACAAATACTTTTTTATATAGTTTTGCCTTTGATGAAGCCGGCTATTGCAACTGTGTGTATTATTAATTTTATAAACTGTTTAAATAATTTCTTCACACCTTTGTATTACTCAAACGGAATTCAGGTATTGTCGGTAGCAATTGTTCAGCTTCCTTTAAGAGATAATATGTATGGGGTACCATGGGATTTAGTTAGCGCTATGGGATGGATTATACTTTTACCGATAATAATATTTGTAGCAATTTTTGAAAAACAAATTATGGACGGAATTATGGCAGGTGGAGTTAAATCATAGTTAATATTTGGAGGAAAATTTATGTATGATTTATATGGAAGTTTAGGAAATTTAGCTGTTTTGAAGAATAGAAAAAGCAGAGCAATAAATGCAGAAAATCCTACAGGAGAAAAAGGAAAAGGCGGGATGGCGGCAAGTAATCTTGGACCTTCAAGAAAAGGTAGCCCATGTTTGAAGGATATACCAAGCGGTGCAACTGTAACACTTGCAGATATAGAGGGACCGGGTATCATAAATCACATATGGATTACAGTTACAAATAAGACTACAGAAGCGGATTGCTTCGTTTTAAGTGACTTGGTAATAAGGATATATTGGGATGATGAGGTAGTACCTTCTGTAGAGAGTCCATTGGGAGATTTGTTTTGTTGCGGGTTTGCAAGAGAATGTACAGTTAATTCTATTCCTATAGCAGTTATTCCGAACCGCGGAATGAACAGTTATTTCCAGATGCCGTTTAGAAAGAGAGCCAGAATTACCTTGGAAAATCAGCATGCGAATCCGATACCTGCTTTTTTCTATCAGATAGATTATTGTATTGTAGATGAACTCAATGATGATGTAGCATATTTTCATGCACAGTGGAGAAGAGAGAGATTGACTACGATAGGTAAGGACTATGTGATACTTGATAATGTCAAAGGGAGAGGTCATTATGTAGGTACATATTTGGCATTGACAACATTGGAAAGATACTGGTGGGGTGAAGGTGAAGTAAAGTTTTATATAGACGGAGATTTGGAATATCCTACAATATGCGGAACAGGTACTGAAGACTACTTTGGAGGATCTTGGAGCTTTGCGAAGCAAGTTAACGGAAAGACTGTGGAACAAAATTATAATACTGCATATATGGGATATCCGTATTATTCTTCACATGATGAATTGATTCACAATGATTACCATAACGATGACTGTTTGCCGATGAGAGGATTTTATAGATGGCATATACAAGATCCGATATGTTTTGATGAAGACTTAAAGGTTACTATACAACAAATCGGTGTTGGACATGGAGGTTTATTTGAGAGACAAGATGATGTTGCGAGCGTTGCTTATTGGTATCAGAGCGAACCACATAATCCTTTTTCACCACTTTTGAGTAAGGAGTACAGGCGTCCGAGATAGGTGTAAAATTGAAAAAAATATTATATAGTATCATTTTTTGTATGTACTTATTTTTAATTTCATGTTCCATAAATAACAAGGATAAAGAAGAAGTCACATCAGGGTATATTGGTGATGAATTAAATATAATGCATATAGAGGCTAATAATCCTGATTTTATTAATTATATTGATAATGTTTCAAAAAAATTAAATATAAAAATAAATATAATTCCTTGTCCTGAAGATGCAAATAATAGACAAGCTGAAATATCAAATAAACTCTATTCAGGTAGTACAGATATAGATTTGATTTCAGTAAACGATGAGATGGTTAGTGAATTTAAATCGAGAGGATATTTAGAACCGTTAGATGATATTATGACAAAGGATGTTTTACAGTCATATCCTAAGGATTATGTAGAATCGGTATCAATGTATAATAAAAATGTTTTTTCCGTTCCGTACATGATGGATATTATGATGTTTTGGGTGAATGAGAAATATGCCATATTGTCTAATGTACGAGATATAAAAAACTTGGACGATTTCTCATCGTTTTTGAATTACGATTATGGTACAGGTTTGTATGCTTATGGTGGTGCATGGGAAGAAACGTATATATACAATGATTTGTCTCAGTTTATAAATATGTTTGGTGGTGATTATTATAATTGGAGTAACGATAATACAAGGAATGCGGTAGTATTTTTGCATGATATGTTAAAATATAACTATACATCTAAAGCACAGATGATAGACAGGTATGAGCAGATGGAGCAAAAGTTTATAGATGGGAAGTATGGAAGTATATTCATGTATAGTGGAGCTATAAATACATTTTATAATTCCGGCAAATATGGTGAAGATAGCATTCATGTAGTTAAACTTCCTAATATAAAAAACTTGTCAACAAATATTGCTACATGGCAGTATGTATTGAACAAGGCTTCAAAAAATAAATCTGCTGCAAAACGTTTTTTACATTATATCTCAAGCAAAGACGGATGTGTGGAATATAGCAATGTAATGAAGCAAGTTCCCGCAAGAATAGATGTTATATTAGATAAAAACATAAATATAAATGTTCCTGATATTGATACAATAAGAGGATATGTAGAAAACTGCAGTTTGAAAGCAAGACCGTTAACATCAGAGTCAATGACAGATATTTCAGAAATGGGAAAAATATTCCAAAAGTATTTACTTGATGAAATGGCTTTGGATGAGTTTTGTTATAGGGCACAAAAAATAGTAGATAGAAATTATAGTAAATAAAATAAAACGGTACTGCTGAATAAGCAGTGCCGTTTGTTCTTTAACAATATTTATCAGTAGAATGACAGCGTAGTAAATAAAAGCATATAGTGGCAGAATGTTCCAAGCATTATAAATACATGAAAAATCTCATGTGAACCGAAGTAAATATGTTTTTCATTAAACGACTTCAGCTTAAATGCATAGATGACTGCTCCAAGTGTATATGCGATACCTCCAAACAAAAGCCATAAGAATCCCGAAAGAGGTAAGGTCTTGTAGAGCGGCTTAAGGGCAAAGACGCAGAGCCATCCCATTATCAAATATACGGTAGATGACAGCCACTTCGGGCAGCTTACAAAGAAAATTTTTAAAAAGATACCTCCGATGGCAAGTGCCCATATGGCTGCAAGTAATATGTATCCTGTAAATCCTTTAAGTGCGGTAAGACATACAGGTGTGTAGGTTCCCGCTATCAATACGGAAATCATAGTGTGGTCTATTTTTCTGAATATCATTGTTTTTTTCAAATCCAGTACTACAGAGTGATATAGCGTACTGGCTGTATATAATAGCGTGGTGGATATAATAAATACAAGCATAGATAGAGATGTTATAAAGCTTCCATGTTCTATGCTCCTTTGCATCAGCGGTAATGCACCTATCCAAACAAGTATAAGTCCGATAAAGTGGGTGATTGCCGAGCCCGGTTCTCTTATTTGTATTGATATAGTGCCGGGAAGTACGCCAAATCTTGTCTTTTCTCTATTTTTCGTTTTCATAAATCCCTCCTTAACATAGTTTCAAAAACTACATACAGCATATATTGATACTACATCAATTATTGAGAAAATGCAAGTCAAAAATAATTAAAAGTGTTGAGTAATTATTGTATAACATTATAAGTGTTTTTTTAAATAAATTGGAATGCTTGATTCTCACCTCTAAGTTCAATAAAATGATACTTAGAGGTGAAAATATGATAAGAAGATCTGTCAATTAAATCTCTTTTACATACTGTTGAATTGCATCACACAGATACTGTGCCATGCCTTCTCTGAACTTATCCATATTATTTTTAAATTCCGGATTTTTAACATATCCATAGCCTATGCTTGAAAACACATCCGCACTACAGTCAAATGAGTATTCACAAATATGTTTATGAAGCTTTTTTGCCAGTTCTGTATTTTCTTTTGATGTAGCCTTCAGTCCCTTTGACATATTATCCGATATGGCAAAAAAGATATTATTAAAACCATCGGTAATTTCCTGTTCTCTTCCTTTTTGCTTTTCTTTTTGCATCAAAACGAGTTGTTTCTTTAGATGATGGAGTGCTTGAATGTTATATACCTTGCTGAACGAATTACTTTTGCAGCAATCTTTAGCAGTTTTAGACGGACAGTATCAATGCGTTGTTTTCTCATATTTGCAGATAATGTCAATCGTCTAAACCAATTAAATATGTTATAAGCAAGTGCATGTATTTGAAGCCTGTTGGCATTTACAATTCTTGTATGACTGCTGATAGAAGCAAAGTCAAAACCTGTTTTACTCTCCTTGATGAAGTTTTCCATCAAGCCTCTTTTGCAATAGAACTTGATAAGATATTCAGGGGATGATTCCATGTTTGTAACAATGAATGTATACATGTAAATCATTTGATTTTCAGGTTTTTCAACTTTACAGACAACACGTCTTTCATAAGGCCAAGGACCTGCCTGATACATGAATTCACCATAAACTACAGCATAATCTACTTTGTTGTTTTTTGTGATTTCATCAAGTTCATCTACAAGATATGATGCTTTATCACGAAGTATAGCATTTTCTTTCAAACGAATTCCATAGCCGGTACCGTTTTCTTCACACTGTTTATATAAACCGGGTGTTGCAAAGCCACTATCTCCACGAAGGAGAAGTTTAATTTCCGGAAAATCTTCAAGATATTCATCAAGGATAGGCTGAAGAAAGTCCACAACTCCTGTGCTTGAATACTGAGTCCCATCGCGAAGCTGAATTTTAATCAAATCTCCTGTGAGACCATCATAGCAAACAAGTGGATGGTAACCGTTACTTTGATAATGGAAGTTAAATGCTCTGCCTTCCTGTTTGCCATAGGCATTAAGAAGTGTTGAGTCCAAATCCAAAATGATGGCTTCAGGCATCTGAACACTATAAACTTTCTTTCGAAGAATTTGATTTATTGAAAGGAACTGATTCAGCGAATCCTCATCCATTCGATTATGAAATCTTGAAATGGTCGGTTGTGATGCTAAAGTGTCTTTATTTAGCACTGCTTTAAACACAGGATCATTTGTAAGTTCATCTGAAGAATCATCTTCAAAATAGCCTGCAATGATCATATATATCATCTGAAGAAGGTTTTCTTTATCAGTGTGATAACGGAATAATGCAGAATCATTGGTCTTAAATGATTGACTGAAAAGTTTATCCATGCCAAGTTTACTTACGAATTCTTTTATAAGAAGTAAGCCTGCATCGGAGGATAAATCGCCTCCATCGAAATTAATTTTAATTTTTCTATTGCTTTCAAGTGATAAGGTGTTTACAATACTCATAGAGGGCTCCTTTGTGTAATTTTGTTAAGTTTAAAGCACCTTAATTTTACCACAAATGGACGCTCTTTTTTTATTCACTTGATAAGTGAATGGTAATATTTAGTAATAACATAGTAATAATGTGGCTTTCAGCAACTTTCATGGTGTTACCGTGAATAATCTAGGTTAAATATAAAAAAATGAGGTGAGAAAAGAAATGGAGTTAAATGAAAACAATGTTATTGAAAATGCTTATGATAAACTCTTTTTTACAGAAAAAAAGCAGACAAAGGATATACAAATATATTGCTTAAACAATGATACAGGAACGGGTGAAATGCGCTGCTATAATCTTTTGGAAGGAATTCAACTTTCTTACAATACTTTGAATATGCAAACTACTTATCAAAAGGTAGAGCCTAAGGAGGGTATGTTACAGATTGATCATTGTTTAGAAGGTTGTTATGAATTTATTTTAGAAAATAACGAGCATGCCTTTTTAGGGAGAGGAGATTTAAGTATTGTTGATCTTGGCAAAGCTTCATTTAAAAATTCGTGTATCCCTATGAAGAAATATGTTGGACTTTCACTTTTTATTGATATAAATGTGGCTCAAAAATCAATTGATAAATATTTTCCGTATGGAAATATTGATTTGCATAGATTACGAGACAGATTGTGTAAAAATGGAGTATCTTTGATTATACGTTCTCGTGATGGAATAAATCATATTATCAACGAATTGTATGAGGTAGATGAAAGAGTAAAACTTCCATACTCTATTATAAAAACGATAGAGTTACTTTTGTTTTTAAGCTTGATAGAATCAAAAGATACAGAACAGTTTTCATCATTTTCCGAACCGGTATACAGAGCAACTCAAGAGTGTTATAAAATGATTATAGAAAATCCTTTTGAATGGCTGAAGATAAAAGATTTAGCGAAAAAGTTTGCGGTTTCCGAATCAAGTCTTAAAAATTGCTTTCAATGTATTTCGGGGCAATCGATAGGTGCTTTTATGAGGACAAACAGAATAAAAGAAGCAGCGATTCTTTTGAATAAAAAACCATACTTAAGTATAGGGGAACTTGCCGAGATGGCCGGTTATGAAAATCAAAGCAAGTTTTCAAAGGCGTTTAAAAGTATTATGGGTAAATCTCCAAGTGAATTTAAGTGAGAGCAATTTGTCTTTTTGGAGTTAAAAAATACCCAATTGGTTATAGAGAACTTCTAACATTACATGTACACTTAACATAGATGGTGATATAAGGCATCGGTACACCGGTGCCTTAATTTTTTCATCATGGTTAGTTGAAGCTAACAAATAAAGAACCGGAATTTAGGAGGGAAGTTTATTATGAAATTAAAAGACATTATTCAAATCACTGTATTTACAGTTATTGCTTTTGTTTTAGGTATGGCTGTATCAATGGGAACAGGAATGTTGGGAACCGTTTCTCTTTATGTTGCAAGCGGATTTTCTGCACTTGTAATTGCTCCACCGTTTGTTGTAATGGCAAAAAAAGTTAAGAAAAAACCTTCTGCTTTTATCTTTTTTATGTTGTTATCTGTTTTTTGGTCACTAATGGGATATTGGCCGATGCTTATCATAAATTTAGTAGCGGGCATTGTGGCTGAACTTATCATAGGAAATTATGAAAATGATAAACGAATTGCAGCGGCAGTGGCGACTGGAATGTTTATCATTTCAATGCATGCTATGACTTTTGTAAAAACTTTAGGCCCTGAAAAATTAGTGGAAGTATTTACTGTTTTTTCTCCGGAGCAAGCTCAATATATGTACACATTTTTTACACCTAAAGCAATGTTGATTTCGATTGCTATAAATATCGTTTTAGTTATTGTGGCCGGCATGTTCGGAATGTATATCAATAATAAATTTTTTGAAAAAAGAGAAGAGAAAGGGATACTTTAATGCAAAAAAACACAGTAAAAGAGACTTGCATAGTTAATAGTATAGTTTTGTTTATCCTCATCGTTTCATTTTCCATTACACTTTTTATTACTGATAAACTTGGCTATTATATTATGATGTCCGTTTCATTTATTTTGTTACTAACGCATTCAAAAAAAGCATTTCTTAGTGTGTCTGTAAAGTACCTGTTTCTTTTATTGCTTTTGCATTTGTTGGGGAAACTTCCTTATGAACTTGGAGTGGCGTCTTTTATAGGTTTACTCTTAATTGGGATAAAACTTTTTCCTATTTTTGTTTTAGGTAGGATACTGATTTCTTTATCGCCACTTACTATAATGAGTTCCTTAAGGAAAATTGGAATTCCAAATGACTTTAACCTTAGTATTGCTACGGGACTTAGATTTATGAGTGAAATGGAAATAAGGATTAAAGAAATACGAAATGGTATGAAAGTAAGGGGTTTAAAAATAAGCCTCTTACATCCTGTCCGTTCATTTGAACTTTATCTTATTACATTGATGTATAAGTGTCTTCATGTAAGCGAAACTTTAACATCTTCCATTATTTCAAAAGGTGCAGAGTATAAAATAAAAAAAACAAGTTACAATCCAACTAAATATAATATTTTTGACTTGATTTGTTTGGTTGTTTCTTTTTATTTAGTATGGAGATTGTTTTAGATGCAGAGGATTATAAATGAAAATTTTAGAAGTCAAAATCAACAAATTTAAGTATAAAAGCAGCAAAGAGATTATCTTAAAAAATTTAAGTTTAAGTGTTGAGCCAGGTGAATTGATTGTTATAACAGGACTTTCAGGATGTGGAAAAACGACTTTGACAAGAATATTAAATGGCTTAATTCCCAATCACTATGAGGGTGATTTAGACGGAGAAGTAAAATTATTTGATAAAAATTTGCCGGACTATGAAAAAGGTGAGCTTGCAAAATATATCGGCAATGTGTTTCAAAATCCGTCGGATCAGTTTTTTGCTACCATTGCGGAGGAAGAAGTTGCCTTTGTTGGAGAAAGTTTAGGAATGCCTTTTGATGAATTGAAACGAAAAACAAAAGAAGCCTTTGAGAAAATGGGGATTTCTGACTTGATGGATAAGAAACTTTCGGAACTTTCCGGAGGACAGAAACAAAAAGTGGCGATCGCTTCCACTTTACTATATGATACGAAAATTATTTTCTTTGACGAGCCTTCCTCCAATTTGGATTATCAAGGGATTGCTCAGTTTAGAGATATTGTCCGCACTTTAAAAGAAATGGGAAAAGCGATTATTATTGCGGAACATCGATTGTTTTTTTTGAATGATTTATATGACCGGTTAATCTATATGAAAGACGGGACAATCGAGAGGGTGTTTTCTCAAGGAGAACTCACAGAGGATGACTGTAAAAAATATGGATTGCGAGCAATCAGTTATCAGTCTCTGAAAGCACAAAACTCGGATGAAGAGCAAGAAAAGGTTGCCGAGATCGTAGATTTAAATATTGATATACGAAAACAGGAACTCATAAAGAATCTTTCTTTTAATCTTCATTATGGAGAAATCATGGCAATCATCGGGGAAAATGGAATTGGAAAAACAACGTTAGGAAGAACTTTGGCAGGCTTAATTAAAAATAAAGGGAAAATAAGCTATGGAAAAACAACGAAAGAAAGATTGAAGCAATCGTATTATATGATGCAGGATGTGGATTATCAAATTTTCTTTGATACGGTGGAAAATGAACTGATTCCTAAAAATAAAGTGAAAGATAGTGAATACTTAAAAGAAGTCACTACCTATATTCATGCGATTGATTTGTGGGATAAAAAAATGGATCACCCACAAGAACTTTCCGGTGGGCAAAAGCAAAGGCTTGCACTTGCCACTGCCTTTTTAAGTGAAAGAAAAATCATTATATTGGACGAGCCGACTTCAGGGCTTGATTATAAGAGAATGAAAGAAATAGGAGCTATGATAAGGAGATATGCCGCTAAGAGACCGGTGGTTATTATTACCCATGATTTAGAACTTCTCTTTGAGGTGTGTAATACGGTGTTGATGCTGGATGACAAGACTTATAAAAAGATAACTGTAAAAGGAAATGAAGGTAAAATATCGGATTTCTTATTTGCTCCCATAAGATAAAAATTTTTGGTATATGAGGAGGATTTAAATTATGAATTTAATCAAACAGTATGTAAAAGAATATAAGAACACTTACATTCAATCCGTTCTATTGGCAGTTTTAGGAGTGGTATCCGGTCTTGCTGCATATATTGTATTAGCAAAAATGATTGTAGGACTGATTGGAAAAAACACAGAATTCGGATTTTATTTGCAATACGGTCTTATGGTATTAGCCGCAATGGTCTTGAAAGAAATCTTTGCGGCGGCTTCCACTTCCATATCGCATCAGGCAACGTTTTATTCCTTAAAAAAGATAAGGCAAGAAATTTCTAAAAAACTGTTTCGGATGCCCCTTGGGAATGTCATGAATATTCCTTCCGGTAAGCTCAAGAATATTATTGTAGATCAGGTGGATTCTATGGAAACGATCTTAGCACATATTATTCCTGAAATGACTGCAAATATCATCGGTCCGATTCTCTTGCTGATTTATATGTTTATTTTGGATTGGAGATTGGCAATTGTTTCCTTGATTCCTCTTGTGATTGGAATGTTCTGTATGAAATCGGTGATGGCATCTTATGGGAAAAAGTATCAGCAATCGGTGGAAATCAATCAGAAAATGAATAACGCAGTGGTGGAATATATCGGAGGAATTGAGGTCATCAAGATGTTCAATCAAAGCGAAACTTCCTATCAGAAATACAGTGAAGCAGTCCATGAAAATGCGGCATTTTATTATCATTGGATGAAAGAAACGATGATCGGTGTATCTGCATACAGAAAAATTTCACCCATGTCCTTGCTTACAATCCTGCCGTTAGGAGTTTATTTCTATTTAAATGGTTCTTTAACAATAGCGACTTTTATAACCATCATTGTACTTTCTTTTGGAACGGTGGAAAATATATTGACGGCGACCAATTATATGGATGATCTGTCCAGAATAGGAACGATTACAAAGGAAATCGGATTGATTTTAGATGCCCCTGATCTTGAGCATGGTAAAGAGAATGTTTCGTTATCCGGTAGTGATATTGAACTGAAAAATGTGGATTTTTCCTACGTGGAAGATAAAAAGATATTAGAAGGGGTCAGTTTGACGATTGGGGAAAATCAGGTAACGGCATTTGTCGGTCCGTCAGGAGGCGGAAAGTCAACCATTACGAAGCTGATCGCAGGTTTTTGGAATGCAGATGCCGGAGAAGTAAGTATCGGAGGAAAAAATATCAAAGAGATTCCGCTGGAACAGTTATCCGAAACCATCTCTTATGTATCACAGGACAACTATCTATTTGATATGTCTGTTAGAGAAAATATAAGAATTGGAAAACCGTCGGCAAGTGATAAGGAAGTAGAGGAAATGGCAAAATTATCCGGTTGTGATGAATTTATCAGAGGGTTATCCGCCGGATATGACACGGTTGCGGGAGAAGGCGGAGGACATTTGTCCGGCGGAGAAAAGCAAAGAATTTCTATCGCAAGAGCCATGCTGAAAAATGCACCGATCGTCATTTTAGATGAAGCCACCTCCTATATGGATACCGAAAATGAGAGCATCATTCAGGAAGCCATCAGCAATTTGGTGAAAGGAAAAACATTGATTTTAATTGCACATAGGCTTAGAACCATTGTCAATGCAGATAAAATATTTGTGGTCGAAAACGGGAAGATTGAAAGTTGTGGACAGCATGAGGAACTTTTAGAAACGTCAAAAGTCTATTCCTCTTTATGGAAAGCTGCGGGAAAGGAGGAGCGTTATGATTACAGTATTTAAGAAAATATGGAACTTTGCGGAAAAGGAACAATCGAATATACGAAAGTCCATTATTGTCGGCTTCCTTTGTGCGGCATTTAATGCAATGCAAATGGGCGGTGTGTATTATGTTCTCGTTAAAATATTTGACGAAACTCTTTCCGTGAAGGATATAGCCATTGTCTTAGGGATTCTTCTTGTCAGCTTAGTCGGAAAGATTATCACACAATATGTTTCTCAACTGGAGCAAACGCACGCCGGCTATTTTATGGCGGCGGATAAAAGAATCCGTATCGGAAACAAGCTTAAAAAAGTACCGATGGGTTTTTTCAGTGAATTCAGCTTAGGAAAGATTACAACAATGAGTACAACCACTCTCAGCCAGATTGAAATGCAGGTACCGATGTTATTTGTGCTTGTTTTAGGCGGATTACTCAATACTTTCGTCTTTGCCTTAGCCTTATTTTATTTGCACATAATGGTGGGAATTACCGCATTTTTGGGTATCTTTGCATTTTTTATGGTCACCTATTTTATGGAGAAAAAGTCAAGAGAAAATGCAAGCGAAATCGGTATTGCTCAAACACATTTGACAAAACAGGTACTGGAAACCGTACAAGGAATGCAGGTGATTAAATCATACAATTTAGGCGGCAAGAATAATAAAGAACTTAGCAATGCGTTCGAAGAAAACTGCAATATTACAATGAAACTGGAAAAAACCATGACGCCGTATATCGCTTTGCAGCGAATTGTTCTTGGAATCAGTATTGCCGCTATTATTATTTTATCTGCCAAGTATTACATTGAGGGAGATATGCTTTTGGCAGATGCCATTATGTCTATGATTGCAGGCTTTATTGTTTTTGAAGGAATTAAGGCGGCAGGAAGTTCTATGGCGATACTGAGAATTGCAGAGAACTCCATCGACAGCTTGAAATATATGGAAAAGATTCCGGAAATAAAAGAAGGAGCTGAAACAAGCCCGATCCGTCACCCGGATATTGAATTTAAAGATGTTTCTTTCGCTTATGATGAAAAGACAATTTTGAATTATATTTCCTGTGAGATGAAGAAGAACACCATTACCGCCATTGTCGGTCCGTCCGGAAGCGGAAAAACGACCTTTTGCAATCTGATTGCAAGATTTTGGGATGTAAGCGCAGGAGAAATTTTAATGGACGGCAAGAACATCAAAGAGTATACCCTGCCCCATCTGATGAGTCATATTGCTATGGTATTCCAGAATGTCTATCTCTTTGAGGATACGATTGAAAATAATATCAAGTTCGGTGTGCCAAGTGCCACAAGAGAAGAAGTCATAGAAGCTGCTAAAAAGGCGATGTGTCATGATTTTATAGAAGCCTTGCCAAATGGTTACGATACATTGATTGGAGAAGGCGGAGCCACTCTTTCCGGAGGAGAAAAACAGAGAATTTCCATTGCCAGAGCTATGTTAAAAGATGCCCCGATTGTCATTTTTGACGAAGCCACAGCAAGTATTGATCCGGAAAATGAAGATAAGCTGAAATCTGCCATTGAGGAGCTGACAAAGAACAAGACCATTATTATGATTGCTCACAGGCTTTCTACCATACGAAACGCCAATCAGATTTTGGTTTTAAATAACGGAAAAATAGAACAACGAGGAAATCATGAAGAACTGATGAAGCAGGGAGGTTTGTATAAAACCTTGATAAGCATGAAAAATAAAGCAACTGTTTGGAAGATTGCCAATTAGTGTGAAGAAGAAGGTTAAGATGAAACTAGCGGGACATCACCTATAATATTCTGTTTTATTTTATATTTATCCGGATTCAGATTAGATAAAAAAGAGGATTTACAATTATCATCAAGTAAAATGACTACATATAACAGTATGTTAATACGATGAAACAAATACAACTTGATTAAAGAATGTTTTAATGCATAACATAGAATTCTTTTATGAAATATGCTATAATAATTTACATTTGATTTAACAAGTTATTGGGGTAAAGCGTTTTCGAGTGTGCCGATTGTTTCGCACCGATTGTTCTCGCAATCCTCAAAAATATCAAAGGTTTATTAGGAGGATATTTTGGAAAGAGAAAGGTTAAAGTCCAGGCTCGGGTTTATACTCATTTCAGCCGGATGTGCGATAGGTATCGGTAATGTATGGAAGTTTCCGTACATGACAGGAAAAGGTGGAGGCGGTGCATTTGTACTGCTGTATCTGATATTTTTGGTAATGCTAGGTCTGCCTATAATGACAATGGAGTTTTCTGTAGGAAGAGCCGCAAGAAAAAGTCCGGTGCTTGCATACCAAAAGTTGGAACCTGCAGGAAGTAAATGGCATATACACGGAATAGTGGCATTTATAGGTAATTATCTTTTGATGATGTTTTATACCACTGTAACAGGATGGATGCTTCATTATTTTTACCTGACTGTAACAGGCAGATTTGAAGGGCTTGATTCCGACGGTGTTGTGGATGTATTCAATACCATGCTTACACAGCCGGGCATAATGATATTTTGGATGGTAGTTGTAGTAGTAGTGGGAATGTTTATAGTATCAAGAGGACTTGAAGCGGGGCTTGAAAATATCACAAAGATAGTTATGGTTACGCTTCTTGTGGTAATGATTATACTTGCAATAAATTCATTCTTCTTAAAAGGTGCCGCAGAAGGACTTAAATATTATCTTGTACCGAACATAAGCAGAATAGAAGAAACAGGTATAGGTAATGTTATAACCGGTGCTATGAATCAGGCATTCTTTACATTAAGCCTTGGAATAGGTGCAATGCTTATATTCGGAAGTTATATAAGTAATGACAGAAGTATGCTTGGAGAGTCTGTGACAATAGTTATACTGGATACGTTTGTAGCTATAGTATCAGGACTTATTATTTTCCCTGCTACATTTACATATGGTGTAGACCAGACTTCAGGTCCTGCACTTATATTTATCACATTGCCGAACATCTTTAATAAGATGCCGCTTGGAAGACTTTGGGGAAGTTTATTTTTTATATTTATGTCATTTGCAGCATTCTCCACAGTGCTTGCAGTATTTGAAAATATAGTTTCCTGCGGTATGGACCTTACAAAGAAGTCAAGAAAACAGGTGAGCTTAGTCAATATGATTATTATAATAGTACTTTCACTTCCATGTGTATTCGGATTCAATATCTGGAGTTTCGGGTGGTTAAAGCCTTTTGGAGGAAGCATACTTGATTTGGAAGATTTCCTTGTAAGTAATATAATATTGCCGCTTGGATCTTTGGTATATCTTTTATTTTGTGTCAGCAGATACGGATGGGGATGGGACAATTATATGAAGGAGTGCAATAAGGGAGAAGGTCTTAAAATGAAGAATTGGATGAGATTCTACCTTACATACATACTGCCGATAATTGTTTTATTCATATTTGTATTTGGAATATACGATAAGTTTTTTAAATAATAATAGGTATAAATCAGCCATTAACTGTTAAAGTTGTGGCTGTTTTTTAAATTATTTAGAAAATTAGCACTCAAGCCTTGACACTGCTAATAAAAAGTGGTATAAACTTACATAGTTGATTATATAACTATTAGGAGGAATACAAAATGAAGTTGGTACCTTTATTTGATAGAGTAGTTTTAAAGCAGTTGGTTGCTGAAGAGACAACTGCATCCGGTATAGTACTTCCGGGACAGGCAAAGGAAAAGCCTTCACAGGCAGAGGTTGTTGCTGTAGGTCCGGGCGGAGTTGTAGACGGAAAAGAAATAAAGATGCAGGTTAAAGTCGGAGATAAGGTAATTTATTCAAAGTATGCCGGTACAGAGGTAGAGCTTGACAAGGAAGAATATATCGTTGTTAAGCAGAATGATATTTTGGCTGTAATAGAATAATACATAATATATAAAATTAAAGGAGAGATACTATGGCTAAGGATATTAAATATGGCGTAGAAGCCAGAAAAGCATTGGAAGCCGGTGTAAATAAGCTGGCTGATACAGTAAGAGTTACATTGGGACCTAAGGGAAGAAATGTTGTACTTGATAAATCATTCGGTACACCGCTTATTACAAATGACGGTGTTACCATTGCAAAGGAAATAGAGCTTGAAGATGCATTTGAGAACATGGGTGCACAGCTTGTAAAGGAAGTTGCCACAAAGACAAATGATGTGGCAGGTGACGGTACAACTACAGCTACAGTTCTTGCACAGGCAATGATAAATGAAGGAATGAAGAACCTTGCAGCAGGTGCAAATCCAATCGTTTTGCGTAAGGGAATGAAGAAGGCTACAGATGCCGCTGTAGAGGCTATTGCAAAGATGAGTGAGCCTATAAAGGGTAAAGAGCAGATTGCAAGAGTTGCAGCTATCTCTGCAAGTGATGATGAAGTTGGAAGCCTTGTAGCAGATGCTATGGAGAAGGTAACCAATGAGGGTGTTATCACTATAGAAGAGTCAAAGACAATGAAGACAGAGCTTGACCTTGTAGAAGGTATGCAGTTTGACAGAGGTTATGTTTCTGCATATATGTGTACAGATATGGAGAAGATGGAAGCAAATCTTGACGATCCGTATATCCTTATTACAGATAAGAAGATTTCAAATATTCAGGATATTTTGCCTCTTCTTGAGGAGCTTGTTAAATCAGGACAGAAGCTTCTTATTATAGCTGAGGATGTAGAGGGTGAGGCTCTTACAACTCTTATAGTAAACAAGCTTAGAGGAACATTCAATGTTGTAGCTGTAAAGGCTCCGGGATATGGTGACAGAAGAAAAGATATGCTTAAGGATATCGCAGTTCTTACAGGCGGTACAGTAATCAGTGAGGAACTTGGACTTGAGCTTAAGGATGCTACACTTGCAAGCCTTGGTAGAGCAAAGAGTGTTAAGGTTCAGAAAGAGAACACTGTAATCGTTGACGGACAGGGTGCAAAGGCTGATATTGAGAAGAGAGTTGCTCAGATTAAAGCACAGCTGTCAGAAACCACATCCGATTTTGATAAGGAGAAACTGCAGGAGAGACTTGCCAAGCTTTCAGGCGGTGTTGCGGTTATCAGAGTCGGTGCCGCTACAGAGACTGAGATGAAGGAAGCAAAGCTTCGTATGGAAGATGCACTCAACGCTACAAGAGCTGCTGTTGAGGAAGGTATTATCTCAGGCGGCGGTTCAGCTTACATACACGCAAGCAAGGAAGTTGCAAAGCTTGTAGCTACTCTTGAAGGTGATGAGAGAACAGGTGCAAAGATTATTCTTAAGGCACTTGAGGCACCGCTTTTCAGAATAGTTGAGAACGCAGGACTTGAAGGAAGCGTTGTTGTAAACAAGGTAAGAGAGTCAAGCGTAGGTGTAGGTTTCGATGCTTACAGAGAAGAGTATGTGGATATGGTTAAGTCAGGTATCTTGGACCCTGCAAAGGTTACAAGATCCGCACTTCAGAATGCAAACTCGGTAGCATCTACACTCCTTACAACAGAGTCCGCAGTTGCCACTATTAAGGAAGATGCACCTGCAATGCCTGCAGGCGGCGGAATGGGAATGATGTAATAAAACTTTATAATAAAGCTTATAGGGCACACCTTGGAAACAGGGTGTGCCTTTTTGTGTTTAAAAATCAAATTTTTATATAATAAGCTGTAATTAAAATAATACTATAGCAATATCTTATAAAAACAATGATGTATTTTCGTTATTATGTATAATATATTTTTGGGTTAATGAAGATTATAATTTTAGTAAAATATATTTTATCAATATAAAAATTTTATCAGACTTTATACATCAAGGAGGACTTTATGAAGAGAGTATTTAGAAATTCTGTATATAGTATTTTTAAAAGTCGGAAATTATGTTGCTTAGACAGTATCATATGCAAATAGTGAAGAAGCGGTAAGAATAATGAAATATAAAAAGGGAAATATGGGAAGAAATTTAAACGGGATTATAAGCGGTATATTACTTGTATCTATGCTGTCTGTGGCAGGATGTAATAAAGGTGAGAGTAATGAAGGAAAATGTAATGAGAGCGTATCTGCTGAAGATAAAAAGAAAGATAAATTTGAGCTTGCATTAGGTGAGATAAGTGATGATGTGTATATTAGTAAGATGCTTAATTTAAAGTTTGACGCGAAGTCCCACAATATGGATATATATTATGAGGAAGGCCTTATCGGAGAAAATGACGACGCAATATATGACAGAACCGATATGGATGAGGTAAAAGAAAAGATAGCTGACGGTGCCGTAATCAGCGATATGGGAGCAAGTGATACGGACGGACTAAGAAGTGTCAGTATCACGATACGAAAGGCTCCGGACTCTAAGACTTTAAACAATTATATATTTGACCAAATACGTGAATATGAGGATATGTTTAAAGAGGATGAGGAAGAATTTGACATGATGGAAAAGTCATATGTTAATCTTACAGACGGAAAGGTTGCAGGTAAAAAAATACCGGGTATTGAAATAAAGTCGGTATGGGAACATGACGGTGTCAGAGATACGATGTTTTATGAAAAGCAGCTGTTTCTAAAATACGAAGATTATATAGTGACTATAGATGTATCCGCGTACGACTCTGATGATGCACAGAGTTTACTGGATATATTTGAAAAGCCTAATAAGTCGGATTTTGAAAAAGCAAAGAACACACCTAAAGAGGATGAAACAAGAAAAAATAAGCCTGAAAGAAGAGATAAAAGAAAAAGACAAGAAGAAAACAGGAAAGAAACCAAGGAAAGCATTGAAGAAACTACAGAAGAAAGCACTGATAAAGAAAGCAGTACCGCAGAAAGCAGTGTTGAGGAAAGTAAAGAAGATAAAGTATCAACAGGAGATTTTTGTGCAGGCGTAACAGACGGAAATGTGTATACAAACAGTGCGCTTAATATAAAAATTGATATTACAGGTAAACATATGGTTTTTGCATCAGATCGTGAAATGGAACTTCTAGGAAGGCCGTCCGGTATAGTGTCTAAAGAAGATAAAAAATATTATGTAGATAAAGGTAAGCCTGTGCTTGATATGGTCGCACATGATGTAACATTTGACAATACGGTTCTTGTTTTGCTGGACGGTGATGTGGACTTATCAAAAGTGGATGTCGGTGAAGATTCATATTTTGATAAGGGAGAAAATGCTCATGTAGAAAGAAAAAAAGAAAAGATTAATTTTAACGGTAAGGAACTGTTATGTCTAAGTAAGGTGGAGACTAAAGATAACGGCAGCAAATATTATGAAAAATATCTTATCATACCTTATGGAAAATACACGGCGACCATAGGTGCAATGGGAAGCGATGAAGAATTTGTAAAAAATGCATTTAAGATGTTTACAATTGCAGAATGATCATTACATGATGATTATAGTATCAAGCGGTAAGGACGAAAAAGAGGCACAGGAAGGACTTGATTTATTTCAGCAATATCAGTAAATAAAATGAAAATTATGTGGTATACTAAAGACGAAAATATATTCCGGATATAGGAGGAAAAATGAAGAAAAATTTTAAACTTATAATTATGGGTGTTGCAGTGTTGTCTGTACTTTATATAACGGCTTGCGCCCGTAAAGATAAAGCAAAAGAGAGTGCACAATCGGATAAGGATATAGTGGTAAAGTCTTTTTCAGATGACAAAAAGAATACTGAGCTTGACGGTACAATCGACGGAGAAGTGTATACCAACAGTGTATTTAATATTAAGTTTGATGCAAAAGCTGTAAATATGGAGATGACAAGTGCAGCAGAGATTAATGCTATGAGTTTAAGTCATAATGATTACTCATTAAAGATGGAGGCACAAAGCAGCGATTCGGGAAGTAGGGTGAATTTTACAGTCTTGGATGACGGTACCGATGTAGGGGCGTATATAGATGAAGATATTGCTACAATAAAAGAGGAAAATAAAGGACTTGGTGATGAAAATGTAAAAGTGGAAAACTCTACTATAAACTTCCTCGGTGAGGATGTAGAGTCTCTTCACGCAGAGCTTACTTCGGGAAGTGTGACATATTATCGTACAAAAGTATTCTTACAGTCGGACAATCATGTGGCTGTAATAGAAGTAAATTCACAAGATGCACAGAGTATTGAGAATTGCCTTGGATCATTTACAAAGGCGGAGTAAATTATTATATAAAGGAGAAAAATGAAGAAAAATTTTAAGCTTATAATGGCAGGTGTAGTTATTTTGTCGGCACTTTCCATAACTGCTTGTAAAGATAAGTCTGAGAGCAAAGTTGAAAGTAAGACAGAGAGTCCTGTCGCAAGTACTGTAGAGAGCACCGCTGAGAGAGTAAGCAATGAAGATTTAAACGGTACATATGACGGCAGTGTATATACCAATAAAGTATTTAATATAAAGTTTGATGCTAAAACTGTAAATATGGAGATGGTAAGTGCCGAGGACCTTAGCGATATGCAAAAGAAGACTCATGATGACACATTGAAGATGTATGCACATGATACTGCAAACAGCAGCTCGGTATTATTCGGACTTGTAAATATAACCTCGGATTTAAAGGCCTATATAGACGGAAATATAGCAAGAATTAATAAGGATAATGAGGGTGCAGGAGATATTAAGGCTGAAAGTACCACTATAAAATTTTTGGGTCAGGATGCTCCTTGTATAAATGCAAAGTTGACCGCAAACGGTGTTACACAGTATCACACACAGGTATTTTTAGAGTCCGGAAAGGATGTATCAGTTATAGTTATAAATGCTAAAGACGAAAAGGTTGTTAAAGACTGTTTGAACGCCTTTACAAAAGCGAAGTAACTTGGAGTATATATGTTTTGGGATAAGATAAATCACACGACTGTATAAAAAGAGTTGATTATATTCAGGAGGAAAAATGAGAAAAAATTTTAAACTTATAATGATCGGTATTTTGACTGTATCCGCACTGTCCGTTACAGCTTGCGGCGGTAAAGGGGACAAGGCGGAGACTACAGCTGAAAGTACTGTAGAGAGCACGGTGGCAACTACCGAAGGGAGTAGTGAGACAGCTGCCGAGAGCACTACGGAAAGTGCCGGTGAGATTTCAAGTGCCGCAGCAGCAGATATAAAGGGTTCACTTAACGGCGATGTGTATACAAATGATGAATTCAATATAAAGTTTGATGCCAAGGCGGGCGGCATGGTAATGGCAGGCTCTGAAGAGTTCAACGCTATGAGATCAATGTCAAATGATGATACATTGGAGATGTATGCATATGACGACAGTTATACAAAAATAGTGATGTTCGGTGTTTTGAAGGATAACACGGATATTAAATCTTATATAGATGAAAATATAGCCACAATAAAGAAAGACAATGAGGGAATAGGAGAGAACAATATCAAGGTGGAAAGTTCTACTCTAAAGTTCTTGGGAGAAGATGCTCCATGTCTTAATGCACAGTTGACTTCAGGCGGTGTAACAGAGTACCATACACAGGTATTTATAAAGTCCGGAGACCATGTAGCGGTAATAGCAGTAAACGGTTTGGATGAGCAGAGTACAAAGGACTGCTTAGCTATGTTTACGAAAGCAAAATAAAGTTTTAAAGGGTAAATTTTAAGTTTTTACATTAGTATCTTAACAATTAAGCAAAGCCGGGTTAAAAAAATATTTACATTTTAATTACATTGTTGTAATATTTTATCATAAAGCAATCACACAAAAATTTTACTATATGTAAAAAAGTATATTACATGGAGTATTGATATGAAAAAAAATATTTTTATACCTTTATTGTTTTTAACAGTGGTGATGACTGCCTGCAGTAACGGTGCCAAGAGTGAAACTACGGCAAGTACAACTACGGCGGCAGAGACTACCACAGTTGCGACTACGACTACCGAAGCTCCTACTACAGCCGAGACTACAACTCAGGCGGCGGTAATTGAGGAAGAGAGTCATGCAGAGGACGATATACAGTTTTACAGAGGAAAAAAAGAAAACAATGTATATACCAACAGCGTCTTCAATATCAAGTTTGATGCGCCTGCCAACGGCTATAAGATGCAAAGCAGAGACAATATCGCACAGATGAGAGATATTTTTATCAAGCAGGCAGGTATGTCACAGGAAGAGGCGGATAGCAGTATATATATGGATGTATATGCTACCAGTGAGAACGGCAAGGGTGTCAGCAGTGTGAATGTAGTTATAGAGAAGATGGGTACACCTTTTGAAAATGAGACCGAGCTTGAAAAGGTAGTGGATAAGCTGCAAAGTCAATACAAGGCTGCCGGTATGGTAAATGTAAGCGTTGAGAGCGATAAGGCAAGGTTCAACGGTAAGGAGACTATTGCACTGAACGCTACAGATACAAGCGGAAATTACACCGTATACAGAAAGCAGATTTATATCAAGTCCGGAAACTTTATGGCTATCATTACAGCGAGCAGTACTTCAGAGGAGAAGGCACAGAAAGCACTTGACGGATTTACAAGTTTGAATTAAACAAAAAAGTATAGTCTTTTGCGGCTATACTTTTTTATTGCTTTTATTTATTTGAAATTTGTTCTAAAATAAAGTGATATGTATAAAGAGGTAAAACTATGAAGAACCGGCAGATTTCAGAGTCCATAGCGGTCGGCATATTTTTGGCACTTTCAGGCGGATTTATGGATGCATATTCATATATAAACCGTGGAAAGGTTTTTGCAAATGCCGAGACGGGAAATATTATATTGATGGCACTTAAGGTATGTGAGGGCAAGTTTTTTGAAGCTGTCAATTATCTGATACCTATAGTATCGTTTGCTGTAGGTGTGGGCATATGTGAGATGATAAAGTATAGAAAAGAAAGAATCAATATGATACATTGGAGGCAGATACTGGTACTGTTTGAGATATTTGCATTTATCTTAGTGGGATTTTTGCCGCAGGAAATGAACAGGGTTGCCAATTCCATAATATCTATGATATCGGGAATACAGTTTGCCACATTTCCTAAGATAAGAGGTACAGCTATGGCTACCACCATGTGTACAGGTAATTTAAAGACCGGAACCCAGAATATGTATCGCGGAATAAAGACGGGGGACAAATCCGCTATAGAAAAGGGACTTTATTACTATATATGTATACTGGTATTTATATTGGGAACCACGGTAGGATATTTTGCAGTGAAGCTTATGGCTGAAAAGGCAATCTTTTTAGCAGCGCTTGCAATGATAAATATTTTTATAATGATGTTCAAAGAATTTGAAGATTGATTTGAAGGGAGATCTTTATGTATTATGCAAATGAAGACAGATATGAGAAGATGAGATACGCGTACTGCGGAAACAGCGGACTGAAGTTGCCGCTTGTATCTTTGGGACTTTGGCACAATTTCGGTGATCACTCAAATCTTGAAAATATGAAGGAGATCATATTTACGGCGTTTGACAACGGTATCACACATTTTGACCTTGCCAACAACTACGGTCCGGCTCCGGGAAGTGCTGAAAAAAATTTCGGCATTATCCTGAAAGAAGACATGGGAAAGTACAGAGATGAGCTGCTTATCAGTACAAAGGCGGGCTACACTATGTGGGACGGACCTTACGGAGATTTCGGCAGCAGAAAATATCTTATTGCAAGTATTGACCAAAGCTTAAAGAGAATGGGACTTGAGTATGTGGACATATTCTATCACCACAGAATGGATAAGAACACACCGCTTGAAGAGACCTGTGGAGCGTTGGCACAGATAGTAAACAGCGGTAAGGCACTGTATGTCGGACTGTCAAACTATGACGGTGAGACCTTGGAGCAGGCTACAAAGATTCTTAGCGAGCTTCATGTGCCTTTCATTATCAATCAAAACAGATATTCAATCTTTGACAGAACTGTTGAGAACAACGGTCTTAAAGATATGGCGGAAAAGCTGAATAAGGGAATTATTTCATTCAGTCCGCTTGCACAGGGACTTCTGACGGACAGATACTTAAACGGCGTGCCGGGTGACAGCAGAATAGCAACCGACGGAAGATTTTTAAAGACTGATAATCTTACAGATAAGAAATTAAACGCCATAAGAGAGCTTAACGAGATGGCAAAGTCAAGAGAGCAAAGTCTTGCACAGATGGCTCTGGCTTGGGTATTAAAAGACGGTATTGTGACATCCGTACTGATAGGTGCATCAAAGTTCGAGCAGGTGCTTGACAATATAGCGGCTATAAAGGATACAAAGTTTAGTGATGAGGAATTAAAAAAGATAGATAAGATAGTTAAGGACAATGAATAAAAAAGTCCTTATCAAGCTTTTTTTGTCAACGCTGTATCTAAGTGCATTCACCTTCGGCGGCGGATATGTGATAGTCACTCTGATGAAAAATAAATTCGTAGATGAATGTCATTGGATTGAAGAAGAAGAGATGCTTGATTTGGTGTCCATTGCACAGTCAGCTCCCGGAGCTATTGCAGTCAATGGTGCAATAGTGGTAGGATATAAGCTTGCAGGAATAATCGGAGTATTGGTGGCGACCGTTGCCACTGTTATTCCGCCCTTTCTTATAATATCCTTTATATCGGTGTTCTATACATTGTTTAGAGAAAACAGATTTATAGCTTATATGCTTGACGGTATGCAGGCAGGTGTGGGAGCCGTGATAGCTTCAGTCAGTATTCAGATGGGATTTGATATCGTAAAGGAAAACAAAATGAATTTTTTTGTAATGGCGGCAGTTTTTGTACTGAGTATGTATTTTAAAATAAATATAATATATATTATTTTGCTGTGCATTCTTATAGGCGTTATAAAGACTTTAGTACAAGCCGGAAAGAAGGCCGTATGATTTATCTGAAACTTTTTATAAGCTTTCTTAAGATAGGTGCGTTCAGTTTCGGAGGAGGTTATGCCGCTATGCCGCTTATAGAGAGCGAAGTGGTGAACACAAATCACTGGCTGAGTGCGGCCGAGTTTGGAGACCTTATCACAATATCACAGATGACACCCGGTCCTATTGCGATAAATTCCGCTACATTTGTCGGGATAAGGATTGCAGGAGTCTTCGGTGCAATGGTGGCGACTTTAGGCTGTATATTGCCGGCTTTGATACTTGTGACAGTGATAGCATGGCTTTATATGAAGTACAAAAAAATGTCTATGTTACAGTCGATACTTGCCGTCTTACGACCGGCTGTAGTTGCGATGATTGCAATATCCGGTGTGAAGATACTGATGCAGGCATTCGGGCTTGATATGATGACAATAAAGAGTATCAGATTGCATATGATTGTGATATTTTGTGTATGCATGGTACTTTTGATAAAATATAATAAAAATCCGATATCGGTAATGGTTTTTGCAGGGGTGTTAAACCTCTTGTACAATGTTTTAACAGACTAAAAATATATAAGGAGCGTTTTAGAAACAAGATGATAAACAGACTTATAAATGAGCTTATGCATTATGCTTTATGTGAGCATTTGGTGGATGAAGATGACAGAGTATTTGTGACAAACAGTTTACTTGATTTGTTCAATCAGGTGGAGTTTCATGAAGAAGAAATCAAGGAAGAAAGAGTGCTGGCGGATATTCTAAAGGATATGTGTGACTTTGCTCTGAAAGAGGGAATTATAGATGATGACAGTGTGACTGTGACAGACCTATTTGATACAAAAATTATGGGGCTTTTGACACCGATGCCGTCCACAGTAAGGAGAGTATTTAAGGAAATATACGGTGTGGACAGCAAGCTTGCAACGGATTATTTTTATAAGCTTAGTAAGAGGTCAAACTATATAAGAGTTGACCGTATAGAAAAGGATGAAAAGTGGGTGACAGATACAGCCTACGGACCTATTGATATCACTATCAATCTTTCAAAGCCTGAAAAGGACCCCAGAGATATTGCAAAAGCCGGAGCGGCGAAAAAGTCAGGCTATCCAAGTTGCTTACTTTGTATGGAGAACGAGGGCTATGCCGGAACATTCTCACATCCTGCAAGGCAAAATCTCAGAGTGATTCCTATAGCATTGGACGGCGAGGATTACTTTTTACAGTATTCACCATATGTGTACTACAATGAACACTGTATTATCTTCAACAAAGAACATAAGCCGATGAGAATTGACAGAGCGGTATTTAAGAAGCTGCTTGAGTTTGTAAAGCTTTTCCCACATTATACTGCAGGTTCAAATGCAGACCTTCCTATAGTAGGAGGTTCTATACTAAGTCATGACCATTTTCAGGGAGGCGGATATGTATTTGCAATGGCAAAGGCGCCTTATGACAGGAAATTTGTACTTAAAGGTTATGAGGATTTGAATGCAGGTATTGTAAAATGGCCTATGTCCGTTATCAGACTTCAGGGTAAGGATATTGACAGAATAGTACAGGCGGCCGACCACATTTTATCAAGTTGGAGAGCATACAGTGACGAGGCGGCTTTCATATTCAGTGAGACTGAAGGCACACCTCACAATACCATAACACCTATTGCAAGGATGCATAAAGATTTGTATGAACTTGACCTTGTGCTTAGAAATAATATCACTACAGAGAAGAGCCCTTGGGGTGTATACCATCCTTCTGCTGACCTTCACCATATAAAGAAAGAAAACATAGGTCTGATTGAGGTTATGGGACTTGCGGTACTGCCTGCCAGACTGAAAAGAGAGATGGAAGAACTTGAGGAGTATATACTTGAAAATAAGGATATCCGCAGCAATGAAGTGTTAAAAAAGCATGCAGACTGGGTGGATGAGTGGATAAGCAACTACAATATAGAAAAAGAAAACATTCACAGCATTGTTCAGGCGGAAATCAGCAAGGTATTTGTAAAAGTACTTGAGTGTGCCGGAGTTTATAAAAGGGACGAAGAAGGACAGGAAGCATTTGACAGGTTTATAAAGACATTGTAAATCGTGAATAATAAAATATTAAGTTTATATTTATAAATCGTGATTGTAAGTCAATACTCTAATCATATATAATTAGAGTGTTGGCTTATTTTTTATAAAAAATATGATAAGCCGTTAAGAAGCCATATCCTTGTATTTGAAAGAAGCGTTATGGGAGAGACATTGATTAGATTGTCTATGAAAGAGAGAAAATCTCAAAAAAATAGATGCGACATATTTTAATCAGACAGATTTGACTGTAAGAAATATCATGTGTGACAGCCTTGTAAATGAGAGTATATCAAAGAGTATGGATTCATTGTCTTCTATGAAAGATATAATATCAGCAGAGCGGATAGATGAAAATATCAAAAGAATGCATATAGTATTGATAGGTATAAAAGAACTTACAGATACATTATTAAAGTTCATTGCAAATGATATGACTACAAAGCTCACAGAGGATACACTTATAAGTATAATGGATTATGATGCCGATACCAAGATAGAAAAGCTGTTTGCAGAAAAAAAGGACTATTTGAATAAAAAGTTTGAAGAGTTTAAAGAATTGGAAGAAATCATGAAAACGAGTAATGAGAAGTTTGGGACAGAGTTTTGTAAATTTTTGAAAGCCAATCCTGTACTTAATTTTCTTTCAAGCCTTGAGCATAAAAGATGGTGTAACAGCTATTATACAATGAACTTTGTATACGGAGAAAAAAAGGATGAGAACCTGAAGACAATCCGTGTCTGATAGATGATTGGAACAGAGTACCGGGTGATAAGTTTGATGTATGCCATACGGAGTATGATTTGTTATCGGTGTTTACTTTGTTTTTGGGAGAAGATTGTAATGGAAAAAGAAAGGAAGCATAGAACATCGTCTGATGAAATGCTGAATGCATCGTATGAGTATAATGAAGTCAGCTATAAGTATGACGCTTTTATAAGTTACAGACATGTGGAGCCTGATCAGACTGTAGCAAAATATGTTCTTCAAATGATAGAAATATTTAAGGTCCCGAAGGAGTTTTATAAAGACGGAAAAAGTCCTGTTTTCAGGGTATTTCGTGACAGGGAAGAACTTGCAGCAAGGGACCTCGGCGCATCTATAGAAGAAGCGCTTACACAAAGCAGATATCTGGTCGTCATATGTTCAAAAAGGACTCCGCTGTCTGAATGGTGTCAAAAAGAGATAGAGATATTTAAAGGGCTACATGGTGAAGAAAGGATAATACCTGTACTTATAGAGGGAGAACCCGATGAGGCCTTTCCGAATCCTTTAAAAGAAATAAAAGATCAGGGTGACGTTCATGAGATATTGGCGGCGGATATAAGGCCTGATGAGATATTTGGTGATGAATTTACGGGCTATGAAAATTTGCAAGATAAGCATAAATTAAATGAACTTACTAAGCAGTCAATAAAACTTTTAAATACCGAAAAGTACAGAATAATGGCAACTATACTGGGTTGCAGTTTCGGAGATTTGAAGCAAAGAGATAAGGAAAGAAAGAATAAAAGAATTTTGAACCTTTCTTTATCTGCCGGTGCGGTATTTTTGATATTCGGAATATTTATGGCTGCTTATCACAAGGCGGAAGTTGCAAGACAGGAGGCGGTGCAGTCAAATGCAAGTATTTTGATGAAGACCTCAAAGGACTACGCAGGTGACGGCGACTATTTAAAAGCCGTCCTTGTTGCAAAAGAGGCCATGAAGCCTATAAGCAAAAATATGAAGCATTACAATACTTTAAAGGCTGAAGAGTTCTCCATATTCAACAGTGTCATATACCACGGCGGGGCTTCCACACTTACAGTGATTCCCACAAAAAACAATATGACCTATATGGCATTAAGCAATGATGAGAAATATGTTGCATACGGTCTGGATAACAATAACACCGCTATAGCAAGTGTGGAAAACGGAGAAATAATAAAGGAATTTGAGGGGCACAGTCAGCAGGTAAAATTGCTGGACTTTTCTGCGGATGATAAGTATCTGGCATCGGCTTCATTTGATAACACCTGTATAATATACGATATTGAGACAGGCGAACAAAAGGCGGTACTTGACATAGTAGGTATTCCTATGATGATACGGTTCTTAACGGACGGTACAAAACTGTTCTATGCCGTATTATATAATGACAATACAGTATTTTATGTATATGATGCCGGAAACTTCAAAAAGCAATCTGAATTCACGGTTGAAGGTCAGGTTAAATCTGCGGATATAAAAAAAGACGGCAGTGAGATACTTATAACATTGAATACAAATACTGACGACCAGGTTACAAGGAGAAGTCTAAAAGACGGAAGTATAATAGATGTTATACCGAAGCTGTCGGAAAAGAATATTATTACACAGGAGGATTCTTATAAGCCGTATAAGTCCGCCGCATATTCCGCCGACGGCCAAAATATACTATTGCTTACAGATGCCGAGATAATAAAGATGTCTTTTGACAAGCATGAAGTTTTCAGAAAAGATATGTACATAAACCTTGATGATACAAAGGTTATATATGAAAGTGACGGCGGAGAAAAGATTGCTGTAAAGTCAAATACAAAAATATATATATTTTTGTATTTGACTTTACAGCA